>DASVQP010000091.1 GCA_036389135.1 Longimicrobium sp. | reverse complement strand
CGGGGGGGAGGTGGAGTTCCTGGGACGGCTGGACGACCAGGTGAAGGTGCGCGGCTTCCGCATCGAGCTGGGGGAGGTGGAGGCGGCGCTGGCGCGGCAGGCGGGGGTGAGGGCGGCGGCGGCGGCGGTGCGGGGAGAGGGTGCGGAGCGGCGGCTGGTGGGCTACGTGGTGGCGGAGGCGGGAACGAGGGGAGAGGCGGTGCGCGAGGCCGTGCGGCGCGAGCTGCCGGAGGCCATGGTGCCGCAGGTGGTGATGCTGCTGGAGCGGCTCCCCCTCGCCTCCACCGGCAAGCTGGACCGTGCCGCCCTCCCCCAGCCGGAGGCCGTGCCGGAGCGGGCCGGCGAGGGGCCGCGGTCCGCCGCCGAGGAAGCCATCTGCGCCGCGTGGGCCGAGGTGCTGCGCCGCGGGAGCGTGGGCGTCCACGACAACTTCTTTGAGCTGGGCGGCGACTCCATCCAGGGGATCCAGGTGATCTCCCGGCTGGCGCGGCGGGGGGTGCGCGTCACCGCGCGGCAGCTCTTCCAGCACCAGACGGTGGCGGAGCTGGCGGCGGTCGCGGGGCGGGTGCGCACGGCCGATGCCGAGCAGGGGAGCATCAGCGGGCCCGCTCCCCTCACCCCCATCCAGCGCCGCTTCTTCGACTTCGGCCTGGCCGACCCGCACCACTACAACCAGACGATGCTCCTGGCCGCGCGGGAGCGGCTGGACCCGGAGCGGCTGGAGCGGGCGGTGGCGCGCCTCCTGGACCACCACGACGCGCTGCGGCTGCGCTTCGTGCGCGACGAGGGCGGGTGGCGGCAGGAGGGCACGGAGCCGGGCGGCGAGGTCCCTTTCCAGGTGGTGGAGCTGGCCGCGATCCCCGCGGGGGAGCGGAGCGCCGCGCTGGAAGCGGCCGCCGCCGGGCTGCAGGCCGGGCTGGAGCTGTCCACCAGCCCGCTGGTGCGGGTGGCGCTCTTCGACCTGGGGGCGGACGAGCCCCAGCGCCTCCTCTTCGTGGTCCACCACCTGGTGGTGGACGGCCTGTCGTGGCGCATCCTGCTGGAAGACCTGGAGGCCGCCTACCGCGGCGAGGCGCTGGCGCCCAAGACCACCCCCTTCCGCGAGTGGGGAGAGCGGCTGGCGGAGCACGCCCGCACGGCCCCGCTCCAGGACGAGCTGGGCTTCTGGCTGGCCCAGGGCGCGGGCCGCGCCGCCGGCGCCCTGCCGTGCGACGGCCCCGGAGGGGCAAACACCGTGGGGAGCTCGCAGACGCTGGCGGTGGCGCTGGACGCCGGCGAGACGGACGCACTCCTCCACTCGGTGCCCCACGCCTACCGCACCCAGATCGACGACGTGCTCCTGGCCGCGCTGGTGGAGGCGTTCGCGGAGCTCACCGGCGGGCGGGAGCTGCGGGTGAGCCTCGAAGGGCACGGGCGCGAGCCGCTCTTCGACGACGTGGATCTTTCGCGCAGCGTGGGCTGGTTCACCTCCATCTACCCGGTGAGCCTGTCGCTGGAAGGGGCCGGGGGGCCGGGCGAGGTGCTCAAGGCGGTCAAGGAGCAGCTGCGCCGCATCCCCCAGCGGGGGGTGGGCTTCGGAGTCCTCCGCTACCTGGCCGGCTCCGGCCCGGCCGCGGCGCTGGCGGAGCTCCCCGCCCCCGCGGTGGGCTTCAACTACCTGGGGCGGTTCGACCAGACGTTCGCCGCGGACACGCTGTTCCACCCCGCGCGCGAGTCGCGCGGGCCCTCGCGCAGCCCGCGCGGGGCGCGCGCGCAGGCCATCGAGGTCAACGCGCACGTCACCGACGGCACGCTGCAGGTGGGGTGGACCTTCAGCACCGCGCTCCACCGGCGCTCCACCGTGGAAGCGCTGGCCGCCGCCTACATGGCGCGGCTGCGCGCCCTGATCGATCACTGCCTGTCGCCCGAGGCCGGCGGGGTGACCCCCTCCGACTTCCCGGGCGCACGCGTGGACCAGGCGGAGCTGGACGCCCTGCTGGCCGTGATCGGCGCGTGACGGCGCGGCCCGCCCGCGGGCGGGCCGCGGCAGCCCCGATGCTCGGCCCTTTCGCAACGCGGCGCCCACGGTGGCGCGCGCCGAACCGCTTCGCCACCCGGTACGCCGAATGAACGCCCAACAGATCGAAGATCTCTACGAGCTCTCGCCCACGCAGCAGGGAATCCTCTTCGAGTGCGCCTCGGCGCCCGGGGAGCCCCTCTACTTCGGGCAGCTGTGCCTCACCCTGGACGGGGTGATGGAGAGCGCCGCCTTCCGCGAGGCGTGGGCGCGGCTCTTCGCGCGCCACCCGGTGCTGCGCACCTCCTTCCACTACGACCGGCTGGACAAGCCGGTGCAGGTGGTGCACCGCGCCGCCGAGCCGGAGTGGCACCAGGAAGACTGGTCCGCGCTTCCCCCGGCCGAGCGCGAGGCCCGCCTCGAAGCGTACCTGGCGGCGGACCGCGAGCGCGGCTTCGACTTCGCGCGCGCTCCCCTGGTGCGCTTCGCCCTGTTCCGCACGGGGCCGGCGGAGCACCTCTTCGTGTGGACCACCCACCACCTGATCCTGGACGGGTGGGCCAAGGCGGGGCTGCTGAAGGACGCGCTCTCCGGGTACGAGCTGCTGCGGCGGGGCCAGGCCCCGCAGCCGCGCGCCTCGCGCCCCTTCCGCGACTACATCCTCTGGCTGCAGGGGCAGGAGCTGGGCGGCGCCGAAGCGTACTGGCGCGAGGCACTGCGCGGGTTCACCGCTCCCACGCCGCTCGCGCTGGCCCCGCCCGCCGACCCCGGCGAGGCCGCCGACGCGCCCCCGCGCCGCCTGGTGCTGGCGCTCGAGGAGACGCGCGCGCTCAACGAGCTGGCGCGCCGCTACCAGGTGACCATCAACACGCTGGCCCAGGCCGCCTGGGGGCTCCTGCTGGCCCGCTACGGCGGCACCGACGACGTGGTGTTCGGCGCCACGGTGGCCGGCCGCCCGCCAGAGCTGGAGGGGGTGGAGTCCATGGTGGGGGTGTTCATCAACACCCTTCCCGTGCGGGTGCGTACCCGCGCGGAGACGCGCGTGTGCGACTGGCTGCAGGCGCTGCAGCGCGAGCAGGCGGAGGCCCGCCAGTGGGAGATGACGCCGCTGGCGCGCCTCCAGGGGTGGAGCGAGGTCCCCCGCGGGCAGCCCCTCTTCGAGACGCACCTGGTGTTCGAGAACTACCCCGCCCAGCTCTCCGCCGCGGGGCACGACGACGGGCGGATCGCCCTGCGCGGAACGCGGGGCGTGGAGCGGGCCAACTTCCCCCTGAGCCTGGTGGTGGTGCCCGGCGCCCGGCTGGCGCTCAAGGCCATCTTCGACCCCCGCCGGCTGGGCGCGGAGGGGGTGGACCGCCTCCTCGGCCACTACCGCGCCATCCTGGTGGGGATGGCGGCCGCCCCGGAGCGTGCCCTGGGCGGCCTCCAGCTCCTGCAGCCGCACGAGCTGCGCACCGTGGTGGAGGAGTGGAACGACACCGCGGCGGAGTACCCGGCCGCCTCGCTGCACGGGCTGGTGGAGGCGCAGGTGGAGCGCACGCCCAACGCCGCGGCGGTGGTGTTCGAGGGGGAGCGGCTCGGCTACGCGGAGCTGAACGCGCGGGCCAACCGGCTGGCGCACCACCTCCGCTCGCTGGGCGTGGGGCCCGAGACGCGGGTGGCCGTGTGCGCCGAGCGCTCCGTGGAGCTGGTGGTGGCCCTGCTGGCCGTGCTCAAGGCCGGGGGCGCCTACGTGCCGCTGGACCCCGACTACCCCGCCGAGCGCCTGGCCTTCATGGCCGCCGACTCGGCCGCCCCGCTCCTCCTGGCCCAGCGCCGCCTGGAGGGGCGCCTCGCCGGGACGGGCGCCCCCGTGGTGTGGCTGGAGGATGCGCTGGCGGCGGCGGCGGGGCTGAGCGACGCCAACCCGGGGCTCCCGGTGATGCCGGATCAGCTGGCCTACGTCATCTACACCTCCGGGAGCACCGGCCGGCCCAAGGGGGCCATGAACACGCACCGGGGGATCGCCAACCGGCTCCACTGGATGCAGGGCGCCTACGGGCTGGACGAGTCGGACGCGGTGCTGCAGAAGACGCCCTTTGGCTTCGACGTGTCGGTGTGGGAGTTCTTCTGGCCGCTGATGACCGGTGCGCGCCTGGTGCTGGCGCGCCCCGCGGGGCACCAGGACCCCGCGTACCTGGCGCGGCTGGTGGAGGCGGAGCGGGTGACGACGCTGCACTTCGTCCCCTCCATGCTGCAGATCTTTTTGGAAGAGCCGGGGCTGGAGGGGCGCTGCGCCTCGCTGCGCCGGGTGATCAGCAGCGGCGAGGCGCTTCCGGGGGCGGTCCAGGAGCGCTTCTTCGCGCGGCTGGGGGCGGAGCTGCACAACCTGTACGGCCCCACCGAGGCGGCGGTGGACGTGACGGCGTGGGCGTGCGCGCCCGGCGGCGGGGCGTCGGTGCCCATCGGGCGCCCCATCGCCAACACCCGGGTGCTGGTGCTGGACGGCGCGCTGCGGCCGGTGCCGGTGGGGGTGGCGGGTGAGCTGTACCTGGGCGGCGTGCAGCTGGCGCGCGGCTACCTGGGGCGGCCGGGGCTCACGGCCGATCGCTTCGTGCCCGACCCGGTGGCGGGCGAGCCGGGGGCGCGCCTCTACCGCACGGGAGACCGGGTGAGGTGGCGCGAAGACGGGGCGCTGGAGTACCTGGGGCGCCTGGACGACCAGGTGAAGCTGCGCGGGTTCCGCATCGAGCCCGGCGAGGTGGAGACGGTGCTGGGGGCGCACCCGGCGGTGCAGGCCGCCGCGGTGGTGGTGCGCGAAGACACCCCGGGGGACCGGCGCCTGGTGGCGTACGTGGTCCCCGGCGAGGACGAGGCCCCGGTGCTGGCGCGGCTGGCGCGAGCGCAGCGCGACGGCGCCGACGACGTCGCCTGGCACGAGCTCGCCAACGGCCTCACCGTGGCCCACCTCAACCGCGGCGAGACGGAGTTCGCCTTCCGCGAGATCTGGGAAGAGCGGAGCTACCTGCGGCACGGCATCGCCCTGCGCGACGGCGACTGCGTCTTCGACGTGGGGGCCAACATCGGCCTCTTCACCCTGCTCGCCGGCCTGGCGCAGCCCCGGGTGAAGGTGTTCGCGTTCGAGCCCATCCCTCCCGTCTTCGAGGTGCTGCGCCAGAACGTGGCGCTCTACGGGGTGGACGCGCGCCTCTTCGACTGCGGCCTCTCCAGCCGCCCCGGCACGGCCGGCTTCGCCTTCTACCCGCGCGTCTCCATCCTCTCCGGGCAGTTCGCCGACGCGGCGGAAGAGCGCGACCTGCTCGGCTCGTACCTCCTGGGCCAGGACCTCTCGCCGCTGGAGGGCGCGGACGACCGCGACGAGCTCCTGGGCCAGCTGGCCGCCTCGCAGCTGGAGACGCAGCGCTTCGAGCGCCCCCTCCGCACCCTGTCGGAGGTGATCCGGGCGGAGGGGGTGGAGCGCATCGACCTCCTCAAGGTGGACGTGGAGAAGGCCGAGGAAGAGGTGCTGGCGGGGATCGACGCGGACGACTGGCGGCGCATCCGGCAGGTGGTGGTGGAGGTGGACGAGCGGAAGGGGAGGCTGGAGCGGATCACGGCGCTCCTGCGCGCGCACGGCTTCGAGGTGGCGGTGGAGCGAGAGACGCTGCTGGAGCGGACGACGCTCTCCAACGTGTACGCGTGGCGCCCCGGCGGGCGCCCCGCGGCATCCGCCGCCCCGGCCCCCCTGGACGCCCTGGGGTTCTGCACCCCGCGGCAGCTCACCGGCGAGCTGCGCCGCTCCCTGGCCACCAGGCTCCCGGAGCACATGGTGCCCGCCGGCTGGGTGGTGCTGAGCCGGCTCCCCCTTTCGCCCAACGGCAAGGTGGACCGCCGCGCCCTCCCCGCCCCCGAGGCGGCGGGGAGCGCTCCCCGCGAAGCGTACGTGGCCCCGCAGACGGGGGCGGAGCGCACCCTCGCCGAGATCTGGCAGGGGGTGCTGGGGGTGGAGCGGGTGGGGGCCGACGACAACTTCTTCGACCTGGGGGGCAACTCCCTCCTCCTGCTGCAGGTGTTCGGGCGGCTGCGCAAGGCGCACCCCGGCGAGATCTCCGTGGTGGAGCTCTTCCAGCACCCCACCATCCGCACGCTGGCGGCACGGCTGAACCGGGAGGGCGGCGCCGAGGAGCGCCCCGAAGCGCTGGATGCCGGCCGGGAGCGCGGCCGCTCCCGCCGCGACGCCATGCGGATGCGGCAGCGCGGATGAGGGGCTCTCGCGCGGCGCCGTTCAGAACCAGAATCCTATCTGATCCGAGAGGTTACACCCGATGAGCAGTGAACAGGGAGCGGAGTTCGACGCGGACATCGCCGTAGTGGGGCTGGCGGGGCGTTTCCCGGGCGCCCGCACCGCGGCCGAGTTCTGGCGCAACCTAGCGGGCGGGGTGGAGTCGGTGACGTTCTTCACCGACGACGAGCTGCGCGAGGCCGGCGTGCCGCCCGAGGCGCTCGGCGACCCGCAGTACGTCCGCGCGCGGGCGGTGCTCGACGAGGTGGACCGGTTCGACGCCGGCTTCTTCGGCTACCGCCCCGCGGAGGCCCGCATCATGGACCCCCAGCAGCGCATCTTCCTGGAGTGCGCGTGGGAGGCGCTGGAAGACGCGGGGTACGACCCGCGCCGGTACGACGGGGCGGTGGGGGTGTTCGGCGGGTGCAACTTCAACTCCTACTTCATGCAGGCCCACACGGACCCCGAGTTCCACGGGGCGCTGGGGGGGTGGCAGGCGATGATGGGGGTGGACAAGGACTACCTCACCACCCGCGTGTCGTACAAGCTCAACCTTCGCGGCCCCAGCGCGGCCGTGCAGACGGCCTGCTCCACCTCGCTGGTGGCGGTGCACGTGGCCTGCCAGAGCCTGCTGAACGGCGAATGCGACATGGCGCTGGCGGGCGGGGTGGGGATCATCGTCCCGCAGACGGCCGGCTACCGCTACCAGGAGGGGGGAATCCGCTCCCCGGACGGCCACTGCCGCCCCTTCGACGCCCGCGCCCAGGGAACGGTGAGCGGATCGGGGGTGGGGATCGTGGTGCTCAAGCGGCTGAGCGCGGCGCTCCGCGACCGCGACCACGTGTACGCGGTGGTGCGGGGGTCGGCCATCAACAACGACGGCTCCCTCAAGGTGAGCTTCACGGCCCCCAGCGTGGAGGGGCAGACGCAGGTGCTCACCGAGGCGCTCTCGCTGGCCGGCGTGGACCCGGGCGAGCTCTCGCTGATCGAGGGGCACGGCACGGGCACGCCGCTGGGCGACCCCATCGAGGTGGCCGCCCTCACCCGCGTCTTCCGCACCACGACCCGGGAGCGGGGCTTCTGCGCCCTGGGCTCCGTGAAGGGCAACATCGGCCACCTCAACGCCGCCGCGGGAGTGGCCGGGCTGATCAAGGCGGTGCTGGCGCTCAAGCACCGCACCATCCCGCCCAGCCTCCACTTCCAGAGCCCCAACCCCGACACCAGGCTGGAGGAGAGCCCCTTCTACGTTCCCACGCATGCACGCCCGTGGGAACGCGGCGACGGCCCCCGTCGCGCGGGGGTCAGCTCGCTGGGGATCGGCGGCACCAACGCGCACGTGGTGCTCCAGGAGGCGCCCGAGCCCGCCGCCTCCGGCCCCGCCCGCCCCTGGCAGCTCCTGGTGCAGTCGGCCAACTCGCCGGCCGCGCTGGAGCGGGCGGGGGCCAACCTGGCGCGCCACCTCCGCGAGCACCCGGGCACCTCGCTGGCGGATGCGGCCTACACCCTTCAGGTGGGGCGCGCGGAGCTTCCGCACCGGCGGGTGGTGGTGTGCCGCGACGCGGCCGGGGCGCAGGCCGGGCTGGAGGGCGCCGCCCCGGAGCGCGCCTTCACCGGCCAGGCGCGGGGAGACCGCCCGGTGGCCTTCCTGTTCCCGGGCCAGGGAGCGCAGCAGGTGGGGATGGGGGCCGAGCTGTACCACACCGAACCGGTGTTCCGGGAGCACGTGGACCGTTGCGCCGCCCTCCTGGCCCCGCAGCTGGGCTTCGACCTGCGCGCGGTGCTCTACCCGCCCGCGGGGGGCGAGGCCGCGGCGGCCGAGCGGATGGGGGAAACCGCGGTGACGCAGCCCGCCCTCTTCGTGGTGGAGTCCGCCCTGGCCCGGCTGTGGATGGCGTGGGGGGTGCGCCCGCAGGCGCTGATCGGGCACAGCGTGGGGGAGTACACCGCCGCCTGGCTGGCGGAGGTGTTCACCCTGGAAGACGCGCTGGCGCTGGTTGCGGCCCGCGGAAGGCTGATGGGGGAGCTCCCCGCCGGGTCCATGCTCGCCGTGCCCCTGCCGCGGGCGGAGGTGGAGCCGCTCCTGGGCGCCGAGCTCGCGCTGGCCGCCGTCAACGCCCCCCGCGCCTGCGTGGTGTCCGGGCCCACCCCCGCGGTGGAGGCGCTGCGCGCACGGCTGGAGGGGGAGGGGACGGCGTGCCGCCTCCTGCGCACCTCGCACGCCTTCCATTCGGCGATGATGGACCCGGCGCTCCCGGCCTTTCGGCGGCGGGTGGCCGAGGCCCGGCCGCGCCCCCCGCGCATCCCCTTCGTCTCCAACCTCACCGGCCGCTGGATCACCGAGGCCGAAGCGGTGGACCCGGCGTACTGGACCGGCCACCTGCGCCACACCGTCCTCTTCTCAGACGGGGTCGCGGAGCTCCTCAAGGAGCCGAGCTGGGCGCTGCTGGAGGTGGGCCCCGGCGAGTCGCTGGGGAAGATGGCCCGGCGCCATGGCGCCTCCGCGGCCGGCCGCCCCATCCTGGCCTCCTTCCCGCCGGAGGGGGGCGCGGAGCCCGAAGCCGCGCACGTCGCCGCCACCCTGGGCCGCCTGTGGGCGGCGGGCGTGCCGGTGGACTGGGCCGCCTACCACGCCGGAGCGCCGCGCTCGCGCGTGCCGCTCCCCACCTATCCGTTCGAGCGGCAGAGCTACTGGCTCGGCGGCCGGGGCGCGGCGGCGCGCCCCGCGCTCCCGGCCGCGCCCGCCGCCCAGCCGTCCGCCAATCCCCAGGAAACGAACCATGCAGAGGAGAGCCGTATGAACGACCAGCAGGGGACGGGGACGCAGAGCGAGGCGCGCGCGGACGGGATCCGGCGGCAGCTGGCGGAGATGCTGGGGAAGCTGTTCGGCTTCGAGCCCGCGGAGGCGGACACCTCCGCCACCTTCCTGGAGCTGGGTGCCGACTCCCTCCTGCTGATGCAGGCGAGCCGGGTGATGGAAGACCGCTTCGGGATGGCGATCCCCTTCCGCGTGCTGATGGGCGAGCTGTCGTCCATCGACCGGCTGGCCGCGCACCTGGACGCGCAGCTCCCGCCGGACCCCGAGCCCGTACGGGCCCCGCCCGCCCTCCCCGTGGCCGCCCTCCCCGCGCCCGCCCTCTCCGCGCCCGCCACCCACGTGGCCGCCGCACCGGAGGCGGCGGCGTCCGCCGTGGAGCGCGTGGTGATGCAGCAGCTGGAGGTGATGGCGCGCCAGCTGGAGCTGATCCGCGGCGGCGCGCCCGCCCCTCTTCCGGCGGCTCCCGCCTCCGCCGCGCCCGCCCCTCTCCCGGCGGCCCCCGCCTCCGCGGCGCCCGCCCCTCTCCCCCCCGCCCCCGCCCCGGCGGCGCGCGCGGAGGAGCCGGAGGCGTTCGGCCCCTTTCGCCCGGTAAAGGCCGGCGCGGCGGACGAGCTGGGCCCCACCCAGAGGGAGTACCTGGACGGGCTGGTGGCGCGCTACAACGCGCGCACCGCCGGCTCCAAGGAGCTCACCCAGACGCACCGGCTCGTGCTGGCGGACCCCCGCACCCCCGCGGGCTTCCGCCCCGTGTGGAAGGACCTGGTGTACCCCATCGTGGGGCAGCGCTCCGCCGGCACGCGCCTGTGGGACGTGGACGGCAACGAGTACGTGGACTTCACCATGGGCTTCGGGGTGCACCTCCTCGGCCACTCGCCGCCGCCGGTGACCGAGGCGCTGCGGGCGCAGCTCGACCGCGGGATCCAGATCGGCCCGCAGAGCGAGCGCGCCGGGCGGGTGGCCGAGCTGGTGAGCGAGTTCACGGGGATGGAGCGGGTAGCCTTCTGCAACAGCGGCACCGAGGCGGTGATGGCGGCCCTCCGCCTGGCGCGCACCGCCACCGGGCGCACCCGCGTGGCCATGTTCGCCGGCTCGTACCACGGCACCTTCGACGGGGTACTGGCCCGCCCGCGCGTGCACGCCGGGGGCCGCGAGGCGGTGCCCGTGGCGCCGGGGACCCCCGCCGGGATGGTGGGCGACCTCCTGGTGCTGGACTACGGCACGCCCGAGGCGCTGGAGGCGATCCGCGCCCACGGGCACGAGCTGGCGGCGGTGCTGGTGGAGCCCGTGCAGAGCCGCCGCCCGGACTTCCAGCCGCGGGAGTTCCTCCACGAGCTGCGCCGCATCACCGCCGAGTCCGGCACCGCGCTCGTGTTCGACGAGGTCATCTCCGGCTTCCGCATGCACCCCGCCGGCGCGCAGGGGTGGTTCGGGGTGCGCGCGGACCTGGCGGCGTACGGCAAGGTGCTGGGCGCCGGGCTCCCCATCGGGGTGGTAGCCGGGAGCCCGGCCTACCTGGACGGCGTGGACGGCGGCTTCTGGTCGTACGGCGACCGCTCGCAGCCGGTAGGGGTGCAGACGGTGTTCGCCGGCACCTTTTCCAAGAACCCGCTGGCCATGGCCGCCGCCGAGGCCGTGCTGGAGCACCTGAAGAGCCAGGGGCCCTCGCTGCAGGAAGGGCTCAGCCGCCACACCGCGGCGCTGGTGGCCGAGCTGGAGGATCTCTTCCGCGAGGAGGAGGTGCCGTTCGCGCTGCCGCGCTTCGGCTCGCTCTTCCGCTTCCAGCGCCCCGGCCGCGAGCGCTGGCTGGACCTGCTCTTCTACCACATGGTGGAGAAGGGCGTGTACATCTGGGAGGGCCGGGCCTGCTTCGTCTCCACCGCCCACACCGCGGACGACAGCCGGCGCTTCGTGCAGGCCGCGGCCGAGAGCATCCAGCAGATGCGGCGCGGCGGCTTCCTTCCGCCGCGCACGCGCCGCTCCGGCTTCCTGCGGGTGGAGGAGAAGGAGCCCGCGCCCAGGTCGTTCCCCCTTACCCGGCCCCAGGAGGCGATCTGGGCGCACACCCGCCTGGGCGGGGGGGCGTCGCTCGCCTACAACGAGTCCACGGCCGTGCACCTGCGCGGGCCGCTGGACGCGGAGGCGATGCGGCGCGCCGTGCAGGGGGTAGTGGACCGCCACGAGGCGCTGCGCACCACCTTCGCCGCCGACGGGAGCACGCAGACGGTGGCCCCCCGCGTGACGGCCGAGCTGCGCGTGGCCGACATCGGCGAGGCGTACGCGGAGCGCGGCGAGGCGGCCGTGGAGGAAGCGCTGGCCGCGGCCGGGCAGGAGCCGCTCGACCTGGTGAACGGGCCTCTCTTCCGCGCCCGCCTCTTCCATCTGGCGGACGAGCACCACCTCCTGGTGCTGGAGCTGCACCACATCGTCGCGGACGGGTACGCGCTCGGCGTGCTCTTCGGCGATCTGCGCGAGCTGTACAGCGCCGCGGTGGAGGGGCGCGCGCACACCCTTCCCCCCGCGCGCCAGTTCAGCGAATACGCGGCGGAGCTGCTGGAGGCCGAGCGGAGCGGCGCCGCCGACCGCGACCGGGCGTACTGGATGGAGCGGCTGGCCGGCGCGGCTCCCCTCCAGCTCCCCATGGCCGCGGCGCGCCCCGCCACGGGAATGGCCGACGCGGAGCGCGCCACCCTGGTGATGGACGCCGGGCTGGGGCGCCGCCTCAAGCGCGCCGCCGCGGCCATGGGGACCACCCTCTACACGGTGCTCTCCTCCGCCTGGCTGGTGGTGCTCCACCGCTGGGCGGACCAGGAGGACGTCACCCTGGGCATCCCCTCCTTCGGGCGGTCGTTCGGGCGCGACGACCGGATGGTGGGGCACTGCGTGGACGTCCTCCCCCTGCGCAGCCGGCTGGAGGGCGACCCCACCTTCGCCGCCTTCACGGCGGGGGTGCACGCCTCGATGATGGAAGCGTACGAGCACCAGGCGTGCACCTACTCCAGCCTGGCCCCCTCGCTGCGCTCCGCTCCCGGCGAGCCCCCGCTGGTCTCGGTGACCTTCAACCTGGAGCCGGGGGGCACCGGGGGGAGCGGCGCGGGCTTCGCCGGGCTGCACGTGAGCCGGGCGGACCGGCCCCACCTCTTCACCAAGTTCGACATGGGGGTGGACGTGGTGGACGCCGGCGGCGAGCTGCGCGTCTCCTGCAAGTACAACCGGCACCTGCTGGACGCCGCGTCGATGGCGCGGGTGCTGGAAAGCTTCCGCACCCTGCTGGAGCGCGCGGCCGACGACGCGGCGCGGCCCCTGTCGCGACTGCCCCTGCTGGAGGGCGCCGAGCGGGAAAAGATGATCCGGGCGGGACGGGGGGTGCGGGGCGCCTGCCCCCAGGCATGCCTCCACACCCTGTTCGAGGAGTGCGCGCGCCGCACGCCGGAGCTGCCCGCGGTGGTGGCGGGCGGGCGGGAGGTGAGCTACGCCGCGCTGGATGCCGCCGCGGACCGCTTCGCCCGCCACCTGCGCGGGCTGGGCGTGGGGCTGGAGGCGCGGGTGGCCCTCTGCCTGGAGCGCTCGCCGGAGCTGGTGGTGGCGATGCTGGGGACCCTCAAGGCCGGCGCCGCGTACGTGCCGCTGGACCCGGACTACCCCGCCGAGCGCCTCGCCTTCCTGCTGCGCGACTCCGGCGCCGGCGTGGTGGCCACCACGGGCGCGCTGGCCGGGCGCCTCCCCGCCGGCGCCGCCCGGGTGGTGCGGATGGACGAGCCCCTCCCCGCGGACGGGGCTGGGGGAGAGCCCGTGCCGGTGGGGCCGGACCACCTGGCCTACGTCACCTACACCTCGGGGAGCACCGGCACACCCAAGGGCGTGGCCGTGGCGCACCGCGGCGTGGTCAACCTGGTCGCCGAATTCCAGCGGATGCAGCCGGTGGAGCCCGGCGACGCGTGCGCGGCGTGGTCCAGCATCGGCTTCGACGTGTCCGTCTACGAGATTTTCACTGCGCTCTGCTTCGGCGGCACCCTTCACCTTGCCGCGGGCGACGCGCGGGAGCTGGCGCCGCGCCTCCCCCGGTGGCTGGGCGAAGCCGGGATCCGGAGCGCGTACGTGGCCCCGGCCATGGTGGACGACCTGGCCGCCTACGTGGCCGCCCACCCCGGGGCGCTCTCGCTGCGCCGCCTCCTGGTGGGGGTGGAGCCGCTCCGCGAGACGGTGCTGGCCGCGATCGCGCGCGGGGTGGAGGGGCTGGTGATCGTGAACGCCTACGGCCCCACCGAGACTTCGGTCGTCGCCACCCTCTACCCCCTCCCCGCGGGCGACCGGCCGGAGCGCCGGACCCCCATCGGCCGCCCCGTGCAGAACACGAGCGTGTACGTGCTGGACGCGGCGCTGAATCCCGTGCCCGTGAACGCCCCCGGCGAGCTGTACGTGGGCGGCGCCGGGGTGGCGCGCGGGTACCTGGGGAGGGCGGGGCTCACCGCCGGCCGCTTCGTGCCCGACCCATACGGCGGCGAGCCGGGGGCGCGCATGTACCGCACCGGCGACCGCGTGCGCTGGCTCCCGGAAGGGGGGCTGGAGTTCATCGGCCGCGCCGACCACCAGGTGAAGGTGCGCGGCTTCCGCGTGGAGATGGGAGAGGTGGAGGCCGCGCTGGCGCGCCACCCGGAGGTGAGAGAGGCGGCCGTGGCGGTGCACGGCGAGGGCGCCGGGCGGCGGCTGGTGGCGTACGCCGTTCCGCGCCCGGGGGCGGCCCCCGCCCCCGCCGCGCTGCGCGACGCGCTGCGGCGGGTGCTCCCCGAGCACATGCTCCCCTCCACCTGCGTGCTCCTGGACGAGATGCCCAGGACCCCCGGCGGCAAGGTGGACCGCCGGGCCCTCCCCGCCCCCTCCTTCGCCGCGGCGAAGGAGGAGTACGCCGCGCCCCGCACCCCCACCGAGGAGGTGCTGGCCGCGATCTGGGCCTCGGTGCTGGGGGCGGAGCGGGTGGGGATCCGCGACAGCTTCTTCGAGCTGGGGGGGCACTCCCTGCTGGCGGCGCGCATCCTGGCGCGGGTGGGGGAGGAGTTCGGCGTGGAGCCGGGGATGGCCGCTCTGTTCACCGGCCCCACGGTGGCCGAGCTGGCGGGGGAGGTGGAGGCGCGGCTGATCGCGCTGGTGGAGGGGCTTCCCGAAGAGGAAGCCGAGCGCCTGCTGCAGGTGCAGTCGTGAGCCCCGCGAGCGGAGCCGCCGCCCCCCTTTCCGATGCGAAGCGCGCCCTCCTGGAGCGGCTGCTGCGCGGGCAGGGGGCCGGGGCGGATGCGCCGCGAGGGATCCCGCGCCGCGCCGGGGGCGGCGCGGCCCCCCTGTCGCCGGCGCAGGGGCGCCTCTGGCTGGCGCAGCGCATGGACGCGGACAGCGGCGTGGACACCCTCTTCTGGGCGCTGCGCATCGCCGGGCCGCTGGACGACCACGCGCTGGAGCGGGCGCTGGGCGAGGTGGTGCGCCGGCACGACATCCTCCGCGCCACCTTCCACCTGGAGGGCGACGCACCCGTGCAGCGGGTGGCGCCCGCCGGGGCGTACGCGCTTCCGCGCGCCGACCTTTCCGGGCTTCCCCCCGCCGAGCGCGAGGCCGAGCTTCAGCTGCGGGTGAGGCGCGAGGCCGCGCACACTCCAGATCTGGAGCGCGACCCCCTGTTCCGCGCGCAGCTGCTGCGCATGGCGGAGGGGGAGCACGTCCTCTTCCTCTCCATGCACCACCTGATCAGCGACGGGTGGAGCCTGGGGGTGCTCTTCCGCGAGATGGACGCCCTCTACCGGGCCTTCGAGCGGGGCGAGCCGTCGCCGCTGGAGGAGCTCCCCATCCAGTACGCGGACTTCGCCGCCTGGCAGCACGAGCGGCTGGCCGGGGCGGGGATGGCGGAGCAGGTGGAGTACTGGAGCCGGCAGCTGGCCGGCGCGCCCTCGCTTCTGGAGCTTCCCACGGACTTCTCGCGCCCCGCCGTGCAGGGGCTGCGGGTGGGCACCCACCGCTTCCGCCTCCCCGCCGCGCTGGCGGACGGGGTGGGGGCGCTGGCCCGCGCCGAGAACGCCACGCCCTACATGGTGCTGCTGGCGGCGTTCAAGCTGCTCCTCTCGCGCTACGCGCTTCAGGACGACGTGGTGGTGGGCACCTCCGTGTCCGGGCGCTCGCGGCGCGAGGTGGAGGGGCTGATCGGCTTCTTCGTCAACACGGTGGCGCTGCGCACCGACCTGGGCGGCGATCCCTCCTTCCGCGGGCTCCTGCGGCGCGTGCGGCAGACGGTGCTGGACGGGCAGACGCACCAGGACCTCCCCTTCGAGCGGGTGGTGGAGGCGGTGCGTCCCGAGCGCACCCTCAGCCACAACCCCCTGTTCCAGGCGTACTTCGTCCTCCAGAACACCCCCTCGGAGGGGCCGCGGCTGGGCGGGCTGGAGCTGAGCATGGTGCACGGGGGGACCGGGGCGGGGCGCTTCGACCTCACCCTTTCCGCCACGGAGCGCGGCGACGGGGTGCACTGCAACCTGGTGTACCGCACCGACCTGTTCACGCCCGCCTCGGTGGAGCGGATGGCGGAGCACTACACCGGCCTTCTGCAGGCGGCGCTCGCCGCGGCCGACGAGCCCCTCTCCCGCCTTTCGCCCCTCAGTGACGAGGAGCGCGAGCGGGTGCTGGAGTGGGGGACGGTGCGCGCGCGGATGGGGGCCGGGCGGTGCCTCCACCACCGCTTCGAGGAGCAGGCGGCCCGCACGCCGGCGGCCGTGGCCGTCACCTGCGAGGGCGAGTCGCTGAGCTACGCCGGGCTGGACGCGCGCGCGGAGCGCATCGCCCGCCACCTGCGCGGGCTGGGGGTGGGGCCCGAGGTGCGGGTGGCGCTCTTCCTGGAGCGCTCGGTGGAGATGGTGGCGGCGGTGCTGGGCGTGCTCAAGGCCGGCGGGTGCTACGTGCCGCTGGACCCGGTGT
>DASVQP010000090.1 GCA_036389135.1 Longimicrobium sp. | reverse complement strand
AGCCTGGCGGCGCCTGGAAGGGGCCGGTCACATCGACGAGCGCCGCGGCCATGCCCAGCAGCCGCGACTCATCCCACCGTTTGCCAACCAGCTGCACCCCAATCGGCAACCCTGCGCCGTCGCGGGCCACGGGCAGTGTGACGGCCGGATGCCCCGTGTAATTGAACAGGAAGCTGTGGGCGCTCACCAGCTCATACGGCGCGGCCGCGCCATCCACGTGGAGCGGCGCTCCTGGCGCACAGTGCGGAAACGCGGTGATCATCGACGCCGGGCACAGCAGGGCGTCCCACGTTGTAAAGAACTGCTCCCACGCGCGCAGCTCTTCGTCGCGCCAGTGGAGCGCTTCAAGATACGCCGCCAGACTCGTCGGGGCCTCGTGCGCGTCCACCTGGAACGCGCCCACGACCATCCTCAGCAACGCCCCCGCCCGGGCCAGCGTCGCCTGGATGTCCGCCGTGGGCAGCGGCGGCGCCGCCACGATCGCGCCCGCGCGCTGGAGACGCTCAGCCACGTCCGCGATCGCCTCGCGAATCGCTGCCGCAACGGGCACGCCGGGAAACGTTGGCGCATAGGCGATGCGCAGACCCGGCAGGGCGAGCGCGGGAACCTCGGGCGCAGGAACCGGCGGCACATCGGTATCGCAGCCGTCCGGCCCAGCGATGATCCGGTACAGCAGCCCGAGGTCTTCCACGGTGCGCGCCAGAGGCCCAATGCAGGACATGATGCGGACGCTCGGAACCGGCGGGAGACCGGGAATCAGGCCGGCCAGCGAGACGCGATGCTCGGTCGGCTTCAGCCCAAACACCCCGCAATAGGCCGCCGGAATGCGGATCGACCCGGACAGATCCGTCCCGATCTCAAAGGGGGTTATGCCGGCCGCGACGGCCGCGGCTGCGCCGCCGCTGGAGCCCCCGCACGTCCGGGCGATATCCCAAGGGTTCGCGGTGCGGCCAAAGATCGGATTCGTGGTTTGAACGTCCGCCAGCATCACGGGGACATTGGTTTTGCCCATGAGCACGCCGCCCGCCGCCGTGAGGCGCGCTGCGACCGTGCCATCGGCCTGCGGGACATGATCCAGGGGCGGGAAGCCGGTGGTCGTGCGCATGCCCGCGGTAGCATGGGCATCTTTCAGCGTAAAAGGTACGCCATGCAGCGGCCCCCACAGCTCACCGCGCCGCAGCGCCGCATCAGCTTCCTGCGCCCGAACAGCGGCGCGCTCAGCATCCAGCGTGATCACGGCGTTCAGCGTTGGATTGTGGCGCGCGATCTGCGCCAGATACGCCTGAAGCGCTTCGACGGCTGAGATCTGGCCGGTGCGAATGGCGGCGGCCAGGTCGGCGGTACTGGCGAAGACAAGATTATGCATAGACGCTCCTTGAAGGCGGATGTCCCGTCGTGCAACCCAACGTTGCGACGTGTCCCCACCTATGTAGCACGCCCATGTGACGCCGAGAGTCACAGTGCCGTCCGCCGAGCGGCTGTCCCGCAGCGGACCAATGAGGCAGGCGCGTGTCGCCCTGCATGCGGACTCTGAGGCGATGCGGACGCT
>DASVQP010000089.1 GCA_036389135.1 Longimicrobium sp. | reverse complement strand
ACCGTCAACTCCTCCGGCGGGACTTTCACCCGCAAGAACACGCCGCCTTTGCACGGCGCACCACAGAGACACAGAGGGCACGAAAAGAGGAACGGAAAGGCTTGTCGCTGAGCCTTTCCGTTCCTCTTTGTGCCCTCTGTGTGATGCTTTGTCTACGCCGCCCGGTTGCGCTCGCGCCCGAAGGCGATGGATGGAACCGGAGCCGCTTCGGGGCCCCACATGAACGCGAGATGGGGGCGCACGGGCAGGGACGGGACTCCCTGCACCACGATCCCCACGATCTCCCGAGCTTCGGCGGGGAGGTCGGCGCGGGACGTACGTTGATCGATCATCGGAATAGCTCACGCTAAAGGACCGCCGCTGTAGATGGCGCGGCATCCCCGTGCCCGTGCACGGCGCATACCGTGAACGGGCGCCATCCCAAGCACAAGAGGTACAACGACTTACGGCGCGAGCAACCGTGCTCGCGCCGTCTGGTGTAGCCGTTTGTGATCAGCGCACGTGTTCAACCGACACAGGCCAGGGGAGCCTTCACCGCAGGGATCGGCGCTGGCGCCGGGCGCGGGGGCGGCGGCGGCGACAGGTCGGGCGGGAAGAGCGGCGCGTTGAGGGCGGCGAGGCGCTGGGCGCTCCAGGAGCGGTACCCCGGGAGCTTGAGCGAGCGCGCGATCCGCTTGTCCATCGCGTGGCAGATGAGGAGCTCGGTGAGCTGGTACTGCCCCGAGTCCGTCATCCGGAGCTCGCGCACCACCTCGTCGGCGATCCTCAGGAGCTCGGAGCGCGGGATCTCGTCCTTGAAATTCTCGACCTGCTCTTCGACCCAATCCAGGTACGCGCGCCGCAGCGACCGGGGTGACTCGTGGTTCATGAATGAGCCGGTATGGGACGACTGGGAGATGCGGGGAGGGATGCTCTTTACAAAGTATACTCGCGACGCCCGGGGATCAAGCTCCACGTGCGGCGTCCCACTGGAAGCACGCTCCGCAGAAGGAGTTCCCCTTCCCATCCGTGTCCGCGATGTCGCGCGAGGGGTACATTACACACCGCGGATTCGCGCAGTGCTCGGCACCCGCCAGGTGTCCCAGCTCGTGAACGGACGAGGTGACCAGGCGCGGCCAGAGAGCGGAGGTGCCGTCGGCGCAGGGTACGCGCAGCGACGCGAGCCCCACCACCGCGCAGGGCCCGTCCATCGTCGCCTCGCCGAAGACGACGTCGTACTCCGGTGCGCACAGCCCCGCCTCGGCCACGCCGAGCCACCAGCACTCGCGCGGGTCGCGTCCCGATCGGTCCGCGCGCTCCAGCAGCGCATCGACGATAGGTCCCGAGAGGTAGCGGCAACGGTCGCCGTCCCACCACTCCTCCTCCAGCGGGAGCCCCGCGCCGACCGCGCACTCCAGCCCCAGCCGCGGCCCCAGGTCGTCGGCGAGCGCCTGCAGCAGCCCCTCGTCCGCACCGCCGACGGGCACGATCACGAGCAACCGCACCGCGGCCTACGCTCCTCGCCAGGACGCGCCGGCCAGCACCGGAACAGTCATGTGCGCCACCTTCGTGCGGGGGACGTTGCCACCGGAAGCGGAGGGGGCTCGGCAGGTTCTGTACCGGGGCGGGGGCGCAGGGCGGGTGAGGGGGAGAACTGCGGCGCGGGCTGCACAGATCCGTAGGGGCGCGATTTATCGCGCCCACCGGCCGCCTTCCTCGACCCTCGCCCCTCGCACGATTTCCTTAGGGGCAGACCTGCGTGTCTGCCCACCCTTACCCCCACCTAGACCTCCGCCATCCACCCTGAATTCTGTAGGGGCCGCCCCGCGTGGCTGCCCGTGCCCGCCCCTCGCGACGATCCGTGCGACCCGCGCAGATACATGCTAAACGCCCCTCCCCCAGCAGTTTTGGGGGAGGGGCAGCGAGGAACGAGCGGGGAGGGGGCTCGGGCGCCCCTCACCCCGCATCCATCCCGTACCGCAGCAGCTTCCGGTAGAGCGTCGACGGATCGATCCCCAGCACCTCGGCGGCGCGCGTCTTGTTGCCGCTCTCGGAGTGGAGGACCCAGTGGATGTAGGCGCGCTCGATGATCTCCAGCGTCGGGTTGGGCGGCAGGGCGGCGGAGACGAGGGGCTGCGGGGCGCGCTCCGTGATGCGCGTGGGGAGCGTGGACACCTGGATCTCGCCGTCGGCGGTGAGGACGGCGGCGCGCTCCAGGGCATTCTCCAGCTCGCGGACGTTGCCCGGCCAGTCGTACGACGCCAGCGCGTTGACCGCCTCCTGCGAAAGCCGCGGCGTCTCCTTCCCCCTCCCGCCCGCGAACCGCTCCAGGAAGAAGGAGGCGAGGAGCGGCACGTCCTCGCCGCGGTCGCGCAGCGGGGGGAGGTGGACGGTGATGACGTTGAGGCGGTAGTACAGGTCGCTGCGGAAGCCGCCGCGGCGAATCTCCTCCTCCAGGTCGCGATTGGTAGCGGCCACGATGCGGACGTCCACCGGCACCGCCTCGGTCGCGCCGACGGGGATCACCTCGCGCTCCTGCAGGACGCGCAGGAGCTTGACCTGCGTGGCGGGCGACATCTCGCCCACCTCGTCCATGAAGAACGTGCCGCCCTTGGCCGCGACGAAGAGGCCCTGCTTGTCGCGGTGCGCGCCGGTGAAGGAGCCCTTGGTGTGGCCAAAGAGCTCGCTCTCCAGCAGGCTTTCGGGGAGGGCGCCGCAGTTGATGGAGACGAACGGCCCGTCCGAGCGCCCGGAGATCTCGTGGATGTACTTGGCGATCACCTCCTTGCCCGCGCCGCTCTCCCCCGTCACGAGGATGGTGGAGTCGGTGGGGGCGGCGGTCTCGGCCGTCTTGAGCACGTCCAGAAAGCGCTTGCTGCGGCCGATGGGGCGCGCGGAGTCGCCCCGGTCGCGGCGGCGGATCTCGGTCTTGAGCGCCTGGTTCTCGCGCTTGAGCTGCCGGCTCTCCGCCGCCCGCCGGCAGATGGCGACCATCTCGTCGTTGGCGAAGGGCTTCTGGATGTAGTAGAACGCCCCCTCGTTTACCGCGCGGATCGCCGTCTGGAGCGACGCCTGCGCCGTCATCAGGATCACCGGAAGCGACGGGTCCAGCTCCTTCGCGGCCAGCAGCACCTCAAGCCCGCCCACGTTGGGCATCCGCACGTCGCTGAGCACCACGTCCGGGCGCAGCTCCTCCATCCGGGCCACCCCCTGCTGCCCCCCCACGGCGGTCTCCACCTGGAAGCCCTCCCGGCGCAGGAGGATGCGGAGGGTGTCGAGGATGGCCGTTTCGTCGTCGATGACGAGGATTTTCGTGGCGTCGGACATAGTGGGGAAGTCCTAAGTGCTGAGTGCTAGGTGCTGAACAGAAGGTGCGTTAGTGTGTTGGTGCGTGAGTGCGTTCCACTTAGGACTCAGGACTCAGCACTTGGCACTTCCGTTCCCTCCCCGTCCAGCGCCGGAAGATAGAGCGTAAACGTCGCGCCCCAGCCGTCGCCGCGGGGCTCGTCCACGAAGACGGCGCCGCCGTGGGCCTCCGCGGCGCGCTGCACCAGGGCGAGGCCCAGGCCCGTGCCGCCGGGGCGCAGGGTGAAGAACGGGTCGAAGACGTGCTCCACCTCGTCCGGCGGGACGCCTGGGCCGGTGTCGGTCACGCGCACGCGCAGGGCCCGCGTGCTGCTCATCGCCGCGGAGAGGAGGTCGGATTGGATCACGTCGGCCTCCACCTCCACCTTGCCGCCTGGGCCCGCCCACTGCGCGGCGTTCAGCACCAGGTTGAGAAAGGCGCGGTGGAGGAGGTCCTCGTCGCCCAGCACCTCGGCGGTGGTGGCTTCGGCGGTGCACTCCAACCGGATGGCGCGCCCCGATGCGTCGGGGTGGGCGCGCACCAGCTCCACCGCGTGGCTCACGATCGTCCCCGCGCGCACGGGGGCAGAGGCGCGGAGCTTCACGCGCGCGAAGTCGATGAACTCCGTCAGCAGGCGGCTCAGCCGGTCCGACTCGCGCGTCACCAGGTTGCTCAGCACGCTGCGATCTTCGCGGTCGATTCCGTCGCCGGCGAGCTGCTCGGTGGCGCTGCGGATGGAGGCGAGCGGGTTCTTGATCTCGTGCGCCAGCGAGGCGCTCAGCTCGGCCACCGCCTCCAGTCGCTCGGCGCGGCGGCGGAGCGCCTCCAGCCGCCGGCTCCCGGTGATGTCCTGGAAGATCGCCGTCACCGAGGGGGGTTCGGGCTCCGGGCGCTCCACGACCGTAGTGCTCACCCCCAGCACCATCCCGTCCCTCCCCTCCCCCGTCTGCGAGCGCCGCACCCCCGCGTTCTCGCGGACGGAGGTCTCGATGATGGTGCCGAGCCCCGGCGCGGCCGCGTCGAGCGCGGCGATCACCGGCTGGCCCTGCAGCTCGCGCGGGTCGAGGTCGAGGAGCTCGGCGGCGGTGGGGTTCATGTACACCAGCCGCCCGTATCCGTTTACGGTCAGGATGCCGGTGAGGATGCTGGCCAGGATGTCGGCGGTGTCCAGCCGCAGCAGCCGCAGCTCCGTCTCCACCTCGCCGAGCGCCACCCCGGTGCGGCGCAGCCGGTCGCCCAGGTAGCCGGTGACCAGCGCCACCGCGCCAAAGATCACGATCTGGAGGAAGACGGCTGCGTCCAGCTCGTGTGCGCTCCACACCACGTCCGCGAAGTACAGCACGCACGCCAGCACCGCGATCAGCATCCCCCCCACGATGGGGAGGAGGACGGCCCCGGCAAAGATCGCCAGCACGTACAGCGGCGCGAAGCTGCTGTCCTTGCCACCGGTCAGGTGCACGACGACGGCGACCATGCACACGTCGAACACCACCTGCCCGTACAGGTACGCGCGGCCGGGCGTGCGGCCGGCCAGGTGCGTGTGCCAGAACGATGGGAAGGTGACGAGCAGCGCAGTCACGAAGAGGAGCGTGGCCGTGAGCGTCGTCCCCGGCGGAGCGTCGCGCCAGGCCCACGCCGCCGCCACGAAGATGGCCGCCGCCAGCGTCATCCGCGCGACGTACACCCACGACAGGAGCTGCCGCGTGTCCGGAATGGTCCCCGTGGTAAAGCGTTTCTGGCGGACCATTCGGCGGGGCGCGAGGGAAGGAGACGGCACGAACCGGCTGCGAATGATCCGCCGCGCCGGGGGGTGTGTCAAGCGGGGGGCATCGTAGGGGCGTGATTCATCACGCCCGCCCTCTCCCCCACCTCGACCTCCGAGATTTCGCGCGTCCAGGGACCACACGCCCCCCCTCGCGGGTACAGGGGCGCCGGAACGATCGTCCGCCGGCGCCCGGCAACCCCCATCCGCGAGCCACCGATGAACCACGCCCTCCGCGCGACCCTGATCCTCGCCCTGACCGCCGCCTGCGCCCGCCCCTCCGGCGAGGCTCCCAGCGCGGATGCCGCGCCCGCGCAGTCCCCCGCCTCGGTGCACGCCTCCGGCGCGCACGCCGAGGGAACGGCCCGCGCGCCGGGCTCCGCCGCCGCTGCATCCGCCCTCCTCGCCGTCGTCTACAAGACGCCGACGTGCGGCTGCTGCGCGAAGTGGGTGGACCACCTGAAGGCGAACGGCTACACGGTGGAGGTGCACGACGTGGAGCAGGTGGAGCCGATCAAGGCGGAGTGGGGCGTCCCCGCCGGCCTTGCATCGTGCCACACCGCAAAGGTGGGCGGTTACGTCTTCGAGGGCCACGTCCCCGCCGAGATCATCCAGCGCGTGCTGCGCGACAAGCCCCAGATCGCGGGCGTCGCCGTCCCCGGCATGCCGATGGGCTCGCCCGGGATGGAAGGGCCCTACAAGGACCGCTACGACGTGATCTCCTTTGACCGTGGCGGCAACACGAAGGTGTACGCGAGCCGCTGATCGGTTGGGAGCGCCGGCATTCGACGCCGGGGATGCGACGGCGGGGGCACGACGCCGGGCACACGTCGCCGGGGAGACGCAGCGCCGCGGGGTGCCTCGGCGGTGGATGCGGCGCCGGCGCACTACCGGGGGATAAATCCCCCGGCTGGAACGACGGGAAGGCGGCTGAAGCCGGCTCGAGGAACGCGGCATCGGACCCCGAGTCCGCGCAGGCGGACTTTGTGCTGTTGTTGCTGCGAGTTCACTCGCCCCTGGCATGCAGAAGAGGTCCGCGCGGCGCGGGTGCGCGGGCGGACCTCTTGCTATGGTGCGGCGGCGGACTCGGGGGCGTGGCGGCGGCGCCAGAACTCGCGGGCGGGCCAGCGGCGCTCCTCGGCGTAGTAGCGGGCGCGGGCGCGGAGGTAGCCGGCGAACTCCTCCCGGATGAAGTGGTCGTAGCGGCGCATCCCCAGCTCGTCGCCCGAGGCGAGGAGGTCTCCGGCGGCGTAGGCGGCAAAGATCCCCGAGCGGAGCGCCTTCAGCACCCCCTGCGAGGAGAGCGGGTCAAAGGCGGACGCGGCATCGCCCGCGGCGAGCCAGCCGTCGCCCGAGGGCGGGTCCAGGCGGCGCGAGCGGGCCGCGCGCACCAGCGGCGGCCCGCACGGCTCGGAGCCGTCCAGGAGGGCCGAGGTGAGCGGCGCGTCGCGCAGGCATCCAGCCACCCCCGCTCCTCGTCCAGCCGCAACGGGCGCGCGAGGTCGCTGTCCGTCATGCACACGGCTACCCGCAGCCCGCCGGGAAGCGCCGCCGTGTACCACCAGCCGTCCGGGAACGCTTCCACCAGCGTCCCGGCCGGGGTGGGGCGCGCCTCGCGCAGGAATCGCGCAAAGCCGGCCAGCCGGTCCACCACGCGTGCGCGCGCACCGCCGTGGCGCCGCGCGAACGAAGCGGACGGGCCGGTGGCGTCGATCACGAAGCGCGCATGGAGCGCGGGAGCGCCGTCGAGCGCGAGCCGCCATCCCCCGCCCGCCCGCTCCGCGCCGGTGACGCGCGTGGCGCGGCAGACCTCCACGCCGCGCGCTTCCGCCGCGGAGGCGAGCATGGCGTCGAAGGCGGCGCGGTCCAGGTGCCATCCCACCGAGTGCACCGAGCCGAAGAAGTCGTGGTCGTGCGGCCGGGCATCGCCCCACGCCGCCGAGGTGCCGTAGGCGGGGCGGTGCGCCTGCGCCTGGAACTCGTCCCACATCCCCAGCTGCCGCAGCACCTCCGCCGCCGGGGGAGGAAGCGTCTCGCCGATGCGCGGCTCGGCGTAGCCGCTCGCCTCCAGCAGAGTCACGGAGAGCCCCGGCGCGTGGGCGCGGAGGGCGAGCGCGGCGGCGCACCCGGCCGGGCCGCCCCCCACGACCGCGACGTCCGTCATCCGGCTACTTCGCCAGCACCGCGTAGAACGACGCCACCACCCCCGCCGGCGCCGTGCCGCCCCCGCTCGGATGGGGAATGGTGCGCACCACGCTCCCCACGATGGCGCGCGTCTGCAGGTCGTTCGTGCTGTTGGGCCACACCGGCACCAGCCAGCCGATGTAGTCGTACACCCACTCGTCGCCGCCCACCACGCCGCGCCCCTGGAAGCGCACCTGGCTCGGGTTTCCGTAGCTCATGGAGCCGCGCAGGTTCAGCGACCACCCGCCGCCGCCGATGGTGCCCGTGAGCTGCTCCGGCCCACTCTCCTCGATCACGATGGTGCCGTAGCCGAAGAAGAGGTCGGCCCACGGCTGCGGGTCCTTGGACGGGTCCGGCGCCAGCGCGGGGTCGTTGAGGAGGCTGCGGTACGTCCAGCTTCCCACGAACGGGTTGGTTCCTTTCATCGCGAAGTCTCCTGGTCGCGGGAAGTGCGCTCCACGCCGATGAACACCGGGTCGCCGGGCGCGGGGCTGGGGTCGGGGTTGCGGATCACGAAGGGGAGCCGGCGCCACTCCGTCACCATCTTGAGGTCGCCCGCGTTGGTCTGCGTCACGCCGCGCGCCCAGTCCAGCCAGCGGTAGCCGCGGGAGCCGTCGGGCGCCACCGGGAGCGGCTCGTAGTTCTGCATGGGGCGGTGGGCCGGCCACCAGAGCGTCTCCCAGCTCCGCTGCTGGCGCTGGAGGAGGGAGTCCTGCGGGTTGGTGTAGTCGATCTGGTTCCACAGCTCGTAGGTGACGTCGATCACCTGCGTGGAGCACTCGTTGAAGTCCGCCTGCCAGGGGATCGCCATGTGCTTGGTGAGGTCGCCGGGCTGCATCCCGGTGTCCAGGTCGTCCGTCTGGCTCAGCTGCTGGTCCGCGTAGCCGATGTAGTCGGTCTCCGGGATGGCGCCCCGCCAGCTGTTCGCCTGCGCGGCCGTCAGCGAGAAGGCGCTGAACACGGGATCGGCCTTCACGCGGTACGGCTCCAGCCAGATGGCCGGGTTGCGCATGATCCACCCCACCTCGCCGCCGGGGCAGAAGGCGCCGCCCACCGCGTGCGACAGGACCCCCTGGTCCAGGTCGCGCCCCGTGCGGATGGGGCTCACCGCCCACGGGTCGTCCGGGTCCACCTTGTCCACCCACTTCTCTTCCAGCTCGTTGATGAACTTCCCCTCCGCCCACTGCGTCAGAAGGTAGTACTGGAAGTCGGTGAGGCGCAGGAACTTGGAGGGCAGGATGTTGCTCATCGGGTTGTCGCCCGAGAGGAGCGGCATCAGCGGGAGGTTGAAGACGCGCGTGGTGGCGCGCCCGCCCCGGCTGAAGCGGTTCTCCTCCCCCGGCTCGCGCAGGAGGGAGAAGAGGAACTCGCGCTCCGGCCGGAACGGGTCGCTGGTGTGCCGCGCGATGCACTCCCGCAGGCACTCTCGGTGCACCTCGCCGCTGTAGAGGCGCCGAATCTGGCGGCGGAGGGCGCCCTCCACCTTTTCGCGAACCCCCATCGGACGCTTGTCCTCGGGGGCCGAGTTGTAGACCGGGGCGCGCTGCGTCTTGAGCGCCGTGCCGTGCGCGGGACCGGAGGGGACCGCGGGCCCAAGCCGGTCCAGCAGCGCCGCGACCTCGTCCTGCAGCCGGCCGCGGGCGTCCGCGCGCTCTGGCGACGAGGCGGACGCGGCGAAGCTCCGCACGACCTGGTCGGGCGCCCCCGCCGGCTCCGGCTCGGCGGCGAAGGCGGCCACGGCGCGCTGGAAGCCGTCCAGCAGGTCGTCCGGCACCGAGTCGGCGGCCGCGGCCCGCATCCCGCGCGAGCCCTGGTCTCCGAAGCCGGCGGTGCCGCGCAGCATCGCGCGGATGGGGGCGACCACCGCATCGCCCACCTGCTCGCCGCAGCCCGCCGCCAAGCACTCGTTCACCCGGACCCAGTCCACCCGCGGCGCCGCGCCGATGAGGCTGGGTTGAAAGGTGCCGCGCGCGGTCTGGTTGTGCGGATCGTTGGACTGCGCCAGGATGCTGGTGAGGTACAGGTACTGCTCCGGCCGCCAGAGGATCGGCCAGATGTCGCGAAAGAACCAGGGACGGTAGTCGGGGTTCCACCCCAGCCGCCCGGCCTGCCACACCACCAGCGCCTCGCTGTCGCGCGGGTCGATGCGCTGCGGGCAGTCAAAGGTCCCCGCCTCGCCGTACAGGTCGGTGCGGTGGGCGAAGCGGCGCACGAACAGGTCGTACACCGTCTCGTCCATCGTCACGATGTCCGGGATGTTGGGGACGAAGTCCGGGTACGCGGCGATCACCCACGCCGGGTACTCCACGTCCACGAAGCGCATCGCCTGCACCTCATCGGAGAAGAAGACGAGGCGCGCCATCACCGGGCCGTCGCTGGTGTCGTCGAACCACCCGTCGTTGTTGGCGTAGTGGTCGATGCGCGGCTGCCCGAAGTCGTCGTACAGGTAGGTGCCCGCGTTGCCGTGCCCGCCCAGCACCAGAAGCCGCGCCTGGTCGTCCACCATCAGGTCGCCCAGCGTCTCCACCGAGGCGGGCTTCAGCGGCGGCGGAAAGGTGGAGGCGTACACCTCGCCCCCTTCGGCCGAGAAGCGGGCGCGGCGCGTGGTGTTGAGCGACACCACCCGCGGGCCGGGATCGACGATCAGGTTCTGCCGCGCCTGGTCCGCCGTCACCTGCGGGTTGCGCCGCGGGTGATCGGCCTCGTAGCCGTGCTCCCCCTGCAGCTGCTTGAACTCGTACCACGACGCCTTCTTGTTGCCGAGGTGCACGCGCCACTGGATGTCCACCAGGGTGCCGTGGTTCCCCCCGCCCGCCACGGGGTCGCCCACCTTGAGGGGGCGCCCGTCCGGGTTCTCGTCGTCGTACACCCACACGCCGAAGCGCGCCGCCTGGCGCCGGATGCGCCCCGCGTCGTCTTTGAGGCGGGTGGCGCGCTGCTCCGTTCCCGCGGGGGCGCCCAGCGGCAGCGAGTTGCCGTCCTGGTCGCACTCTATGGGGAGCGCGGCGGGCTGCTCGGCCGCGATGCAGAAGCCGTCCGGGCTGTTTCCCAGGCGGGCGATCCCGATCCCGGGATGGATCCTGTATACCGTCGCCATCGTGGAGCTCTCGGGGTTCGGGGTCAGTCCAGGAAGTTCAGCGACATCCCTTCCAGCCTCAGCAGCTCGTTCTCTTCGCAGTAGTCCGCGCCGATCACCACCAGCGTCACCTGCAGCGTGGTGGCGCCGGCATCCAGCAGGGCGCGGGCGGCGCGCGTGACGTTCACGCGGTGGTTGCGCGGCGTGTTGTGGCTGCGCGGGCGCAGGTCGAAGGGGCGCGGCTGCCCCGGCGTGGCGCAGTGGCCCGGCCCGCCGAAGCACTCGCCGTGGCCGAACACCGCCAGGTAGCCGCCGAAGTTGTCTCCCTCCACCGGCGTCTGCGCGTTGGCGTCCGGCAGGTTGAGGAAGACGCGCACGAAGCAGGAGCGCTCCAGCTGGGGAACGCGGTGCAGCCTCACCTCCACCTGCCGCGGCTGGCGCGCCGTCTCGGGCACCTCCACCGGGTCCGACACGAACCTCCCCACCGGCGCCTCCAGCCCCACCGCGATGGGGAAGGCGCAGCGCACGTACTCGTAGCCGAAGCGCGAGATGTCCAGCGTGTCGCCGGCCGTGTAGCCCCACGGCGTCAGCACGGAGGTGAGGTCGGTGGGCTGCGCGTGCGGGTTGAGCTGCTGCCACTCCCACCAGAGCCGGTCGATGTTGGCGTGGATCGGCCAGAAGATGGGGTCGTACGCGGCGGTCAGGTTGCTGAACATGTCGCCGTACTGCACCTTCCTGAAGTCGTAGAACTCCTCCTTGGTGTGGAACTGGCGCCCCGCCACCGTCACCATCCGGTTGCGCTCCAGGAACGACGCCCCGCGCAGCGCCTCCCCGGTGGACTTCGACGGCGGCGCCTCGTAGTCCGGGT
The DNA here is from genome assembly GCA_036389135.1 of Longimicrobium sp. Lineage (NCBI taxonomy): Bacteria > Pseudomonadati > Gemmatimonadota > Longimicrobiia > Longimicrobiales > Longimicrobiaceae > Longimicrobium > Longimicrobium sp. The sequence continues at coordinate 34,227 of DASVQP010000089.1, read as the reverse complement.
TCATCCCCCCGGTCCAGATGTGCATGGTGTTGTGCGGGTTCTGGTCGAGGAACCCGAAGGCGTCGTTGTACTGGCTCCCCCCGCCGAAGTCCCGCCAGCTGCGCAGCGACATGATCTCGTCCATGTCACGCGCGGTGGGATAGTGGTAGTGGATCCGCTGGTTGATGGTCTGCGGCTGCCCCGCGCTGTTCTGGTACTCGGAGGGAAAGCGCAGCGGGTACCAGAGCGGGTTGCCGATGACCAGCGCCTCCACCCACGGGTCGGACAGCGGCCGGCGGCTGAAGTCCACCCCCGTGGCATCCTTGAGCGCCGTGAAGAAGTCCCGCAGCGAGCGGAAGAGGCGTCCCCCGCCCAGCTTCTCCGTCACCGCGTCCGCGTACCGGTGCCAATCGTCCACTTTGCCGGCGAGCAGCGCCAGCCCCTCATTGGTCAGGTACGCCTTGAACGACTGGGGGATGATCCACCCGTTGTACGGCTGCGTGGGGCAGTACTGGGGCATCGTCCAGTCCCAATACGGCATGGTGACGCCGGGGCAGACGTCCTGCATCGCCTGCTCGAACTCGTACAGGTAGATGCGGTGCCAGGGGAGGAAGCGCTCCCACCCGTGCTGGCAGTGGTCCTGGTGGATCAGCGCCAGGTTGTTGTAGTTGCGGTAGTCGCGCGGCCACTTGTTGAGCGCGTACAGCTCGCGGAAGGCGAAGCGAAGCTGCTCCAGCTGGTCCGCCGTCAGGCAGTCCAGGTTCATCCGCTGCTTCACCTCCGGCCGCGCCCCCTGCTGCTGCCCGCCGCCGTACACCGTCCCCGCCTCGCGCTGCAGGCGCGCGGCGGTGGGCTCGTCCACGCGCAGCCGCGGGAGCGTCTCCGTGCGGCCGGGCATCTCCAGCTTCACCAGCCCGTGGCGGTAGTCCTCCGCCGGGCACCCGTCGTCGATCCAGTCGCTGATGAAGCGGATGTCGTCTTCCCCCATCCGCGTGCCGCCCCAGGGAAGGCGCGGAAGGCGCGACCCGTCGAACGGGGGCTCGCCGCGCAGCCCGCGGATCAGCCCGGAGGTGGCGCCGCGGCCGGGGAAGGGCGCGCCCTCCGGCGACGGCGGCGGGCAGCTGCCGCACCCGCACCCGCCACCCGGCGCGGCGGCCTGCGCGGGGGCCACCATCCGCACGCCGTGGATCTCGGCGGCGTGCAGCGTCTCCAGGTCGCGCCAGAAGCGCCCGGCCCCGGCGTACACCGCCTCCTCCGGGTGGGCCTCGTTCAGCAGCGCCTGCACCCGCGCCCAGCGCGTGAGCGTCTCTTCTGCCATGCTGTGGTGTCCTCGTTGCGGCGAAGGTGGAGGGGGAGGGGCTAAGTGCCAAGTGCTAAGTGCCAAGTGCTGAGTAAAAGCGCAACAAGGCACTCACGCACTGCCGTTCAGGACTTGGCACTTCATCTCAGTTCCGGAGGCGGGGGGACCATGGCGGCGGTGGAGCCGCGGGGGAGAACGGGCTACGGAGCAGAAGAGGGTACTAGTTATGGCCTATTAAGAGCCCCGGCGCACTGGAGCGCGAAAGCGGTGGCAGCGGTCCAGGGGGCGTCCTTATCGCTGCCATGCATGCGGTATTATTCGTTCTGAACGCCCTGATGTCAATGAAGTTGAGGCGCTTACCGGGCGTGGCGCACGACATGTTTCCGCGCTAACGCCTTGTCACCACGGCGGAAGCGCGTCGCTACACCGGGGGGGGGAAACCGCGGGGATGCAGAGCGGGCTGCGGAGGCCTGAGCCCCTGGGGGGGACGACAACCCGCGCCTGCATTGCCACTGCCCTGCCCTACCTCCAGCCCCGCGGCTCCAGCTCCCCGTACTCGCTCCGCCCGCCGCCCGACGCCCGCAGCTCCTCGTCCTCGCGCAGCCTTTCCGCGAACTCCCTGCGTTCCACCTCCGTGAGCTGTTCCGGGTGGAACCCTCGCTCGCGGATCAGGGGTGCATCACCATCCATCCTGTAACGGTCCATAGCGGTCCTCCTGGGGGGGTGATCGGCGGAAAAACGCCGCCGCACCTTCCGTGCCCCGCGCGTGGCATGTCCGCGCCCGCGGGGAGGCCATGCCACGCGCGCAATCGCCGCCGCACGCGGCATCGGCACGGCTTGAGCGCGGCGCTTGCATTGGACGCCGCGCTCCACCGCGAATCACCGCAGCGAAGGGTATGGATGACGTTGTTCCGGGAATCAGGAGGCGCGCTCCTCGCGGCCCTCCTCGTCGTTTCGCAGGGGTGTGGCCAGGCCGAGCGCCAGGGTGAGCGCACCGGCGCCGCCCCCCGCGAAACGCGCGCGGAGGCCCCTGCCAGGCCCGCCGTCGCGCCGCTCCCGCTGGACGCGGAGGGGCGCGCGTGGGTGGATGCCCGGCTCGCCGAGATGGGGCTGCGCGAGAGGGTGGCGCAGCTCGTCTTCCCCTGGATTTCCGGCAAGTCGATCGGCGAGGCACCCGCGGAGGCCGACCGGCTGGCGCGGTGGGCGGGGGTGGAGCGGGTGGGCGGAGTCATCATCTCCACCGGCACGCCGGCCGCCATCGCCGCCAAGCTGAACGCGGCGCAGGGGCGCGCGCGTGTGCCGCTCCTCGTCATCTCAGACCTGGAGACGGGACCCGGGATGCGGCTGCGCCCCGGCGGCACCCACATGCCCCCGGCGATGGCCTTCGGCGCCGCCAACGACGAGAACCTCGCCCGCGCGGCCGGCCGCGCCACCGCCGTCGAGGCGCGCGCGGTGGGGATCCACGCCACGCTCGGGCCCATCCTCGACGTGCAGTCGGACCCGGCGAACCCCATCATCAACGTCCGCTCCTTCGGCGAGGACCCGGCGCTCGTGGCGCGGCTGGGGAGCGCGTGGGCGCGCGGCGCGCAGGAGGGCGGCCTTCTCGCGGTCGGCAAGCACTTTCCCGGGCACGGCGGCACGCGCACGGACAGCCACGTGGGCCGCGTGATCGTCCCCGCGGACTCGGCGCGGCTCTTCGGCGTGGAGATGGTCCCCTTCCGGCGCGCGGTGCACGACGGGATGGCCGGGGTGCTGGTCGGGCACATCGCCGCGGTGGGGCTGGAAGGCCCGCAGGCCGCGCCCGCCTCGCTCTCGCCGCGCATGACGGCCGGGGTGCTGCGCCGCGACCTGGGCTTCAGCGGGCTGGTGGTGACCGATGCGCTCAACATGGGCGCCGTCACGCGCGACCACACGCCCGCCGAGGCCAGCATCCTCTCCCTCCTGGCCGGCGCCGACGTCCTCCTCCAGCCGCCCGGCGCCGAAGAGGTGATCGCCGCCATCGTCCGCGCCGTGGAGTCGGGGCGCATCCCCCGCGCGCGCATCGACGACGCGGCCCGCCGCGTCCTCGCCGCCAAGGCCGTGGCGGGGCTGCACCGGGGCGCGCGAGTGGATGCCGGCCAGGTCGCCGCGCGCGTGGGGACGGCCGCGCACCGCGACGTCGCGCGGCAGGTGGCGGAGCGCTCCATCGTCCTGGAGCGCGACGAGCGGCGCCTCCTGCCGCTTCGCCGCGGGATGCGCGTGCTGCACGTCACCTACACCCGCAGCGGACGCGGCCCCGGCGGCGCCACGCTGCAGAGCGGCCTCATGGCCGGCGGCGTGGTGGCCGAGCACGTCCGCGTCAGCCCCGGCACGCCGGCGGCGACCTATGCGCGGCTCCGGGAGCGCGCCCGCGCCGCCGACCTCCTGCTGGTGAGCGCCGAGGTGGCGCCGCTCCAGTACGCGGCGCTGGGCGTCGGCGGCGGCTTCGCGCCGTTCGTGCAGTCCGCCGCATCGTCCGGAATCCCGACCGTCGTCGTGTCGCTGGGGAGCCCGTACCTGCGCAGCGCGTTTCCGGCCGTGGGCACCTACGTGCTGGCGTGGGGCCCCACGGGCGTCACCGAGAGCGCCGCCGCCCGCGCGCTCACCGGCGAGGAACCGTTCCGCGGCCGCCTCCCCGTGACGCTTCCCGGTGCGCGCTGAGCACCTTGCCGCACCTGTGCGCCGCGGCGTACCTTCGCGGGGTCCGAAGCCCTCCGCCGCCCCCGGGAGACCCCGCCGATGCGCCTGTTCCGCACCCTCGCCATCCCCGCCGCGCTCCTGCTGCTCGGCGCCTGCTACGCGCCCTCGGTCTCGATGCCGTCGTACGAGCCCCGCGCCGTCGCCATCCCCGCCGAGTGCGACACGCTGGCCCAGCGCGCCGCCGCATCCGGCGCCGCGCAGCTCAGCGAGCCCGACTTCCGCATGCTCACCTTCTGCCAGCACCAGCAGCTGATCCGCGCGCAGGAAGAGGAAGCCGCCGCCCGCAAGCTGGACGCGCACGCCCGCACCGCCGGCCTTGCCCTCCAGGCCGCCACCCTCGTCCTCGGCGCCACCATCGCCGTGATCACCTGGGTGTTCTGAACCGGCCATCTGTGTTTCGTTTGTTGCGTTTGCGGTGACCCCGGTGCTATATTCGGGATCACACTCACGCACGAGGCCGGGAACATGGCAACGGTAGAATCTTCCCGCGAGCTCCTTGGCGCTCTTGACCCGTCCGCCACCGCGATCGATCGTCAGGAGGCCGAGCGCAGCGCCGCCGCCCTTCAGGGCCTGCCTGAGGGAGCGACCGTAACGGTCAGTGCGCCAGGTGGATTCCAGGCCGCCCTTCCTCCGGCCGTGGTGGCCATGGTGGCGACGCTGCTCTACGAGGCATCGGTAGGTCACGTGGTGGCGCTCGTCTCCGCCGCTCCGGAGGTGACGACGACTCAGGCCGCCTCCCTCCTTGGAGTCTCCCGCCCCCACGTCACCAAGCTCGTTGACTCGGGACGTCTGCCCGCACGCATGGCGGGCTCCCATCGCCGGATCCGGCTCGCTGATCTGCTCCGGTACAAGGCCGAGCGAGACCGTCGGCGTGAGCTGATCGACGAGGTCGTGGACATGAGCCAGGGAATGAACCTGTACGAGCTCCAGGCAGCGGAGCGAACCCCGCCACGCCGGCTCGGAAGCTGATGCCCGAGCCTGTTCCGCGTGCGTTGCTGGACGCGAACACCTTGTTTGGCGCACTCACCCGGGACGTCCTCCTCACACTGGCTGAGGAGGACGTTCTCGATCCGTTCTGGAGTCAGCGGATCGAGGAGGAATGGACGCGCAACCTGGCCGCCAAGTATTCGCTGCCACAGGCGCAGGTTGCTCGCATCGCCGCGAAGATGAACGCCGCTTTTCCGAATGCGGTGGTCCCCGCGGCTCCAGCGTTGGAGGCGCGATTCCCCCGGGTGCACCCTGGAGACCGGCACGTAGCCGCGAGCGCCCTTTCCGCCGAGGCGACGCACCTCGTGACGGTCAACGAGAAGCACTTCCGCGATCCGGCGCTGGAAGCCGCGGGGATCAACGTGATCTCCCCGGATCGTTTCGTGGAGAGGCTCATCCAGGAGGATCCGGGGACCGTGCTGCCCTTGCTGGAGCGGATGCGCAGCCGGATGACCCGCCCGCCATACGATCGCGCCGCATTTCGAGCTCTCTTTCGCAAGACGGGATTGCCGCGATCGTCACGCCTCCTCCCGAAGTCATAACCGTCACGCCCGCCCCCGCGCGGCCGCCCGCGACTCCGCACCGCCACATGCAAACCGCCCCTCCCCCAGGTTGTTTTGGGGGAGGGGCCGCGAGTTCACGAGCGGGGGAGGGGGCCCCCTCAGCTCCCCGGCACCCTCGTCGAATCCGCCTGCGCCGACGCGACCAGCACGCGGCGCGCGCCCTGCCACCAGGAGCGGCTTGGAAGCGGGCTCTCGGTGACGCGGCCCGCGTAGCTGCTGGCGTGAATGTAGCGCCCGTTCCCCACGTAGATCCCGATGTGCGAGATCCGCCCGCCGCGCCCAAAGGTGATCAGGTCGCCCACGCGGAGCTGAGCCACGTCCCGCGGCACCTCCTGCCCCGCCCGCGCCTGCTGCGCGGAAGTGCGCGGGAGCTGCACGCCGGCCGCCCGCATGATGTGCCGCACGAACCCGCTGCAGTCGAACCCCGTCTCCGGCCGCTCGCCGCCCCAGCGGTAGCGGAGGCCCATGTAGCTGCGCGCGCGCGTGACCACCGACTCCTCGGAAGCGGAGGCGGCGGGCGGGGCGGCTTCGATCCCCAGGAAGCGCTTGATGTAGGTCTGGGCGGCGGCGGGGGCCGGTACGGCGAGCAGGACGGAGAACGCGAGGAGGAACGGGAGGCGCGCAACGGCGCGGCGCGGCTGTGCTTTCATCGAGCTCTGCGGATTTCGGTTCGCGCGCCGGAACTGCGCTCGGCGCGTGGGGGAGAGACCCCGGTCAGCGGTAGGCTGGGCTTGGGAAGGGCGGCAGAATACGTCGCGCCGGCGCCGCTGTCAACACCCGCGTGGCTGCCACGGTATCAGCCGGCACACGCGAAGTTGCCACGAAACGCCGTGCCGGACTAGATTCACGGTCTACCGGTAACACGTGGCGCGGCCACTTCGCGATATCTTCGTACGTCGTCTGGAGACAGGAACATGAGCGTTGCAGAGTCTGCCGAGCGGGTGCGGGTCACGCTCCCGGACGGCTCCGTCCGCGAGCTGCTGAAGGGCAACTCCGTCCGCGACCTGGCGGAGCAGATCGGGCCGGGGCTCGCCAAGGCCGCTCTCGCCGCAAAGGTCGACGGCCAGGTGGTGGACCTGGCGCGCCCGCTGGAGGGCGACGCGAAGGTGGAGATCCTGACCGACAGGAACCCGGAGGCGCTGGACGTCCTCCGCCACTCGGCGGCGCACATCATGGCGACGGCGGTTCGCCGCCTGCGCCCGGAAGCCAGGATCGGCTTCGGACCGTCGATCGAGGACGGCTTCTACTACGACTTCGAGGTGAGCCGCCCCTTCACCCCCGAAGACCTGGAGCAGATCGAGAAGGAGATGGCGGCCGTCGCCAAGGAGAGCGACCCGTTCGAGCGCCGCGTGGTGAGCCGCGAGGAGGCCCGGGAGCTGTTCGCCGGAGATCCGCTCAAGCTGGAGCGGCTGGAGGAGCTGCCCGAGGGTGAGACGATCACCGTGTACCGCAACGGACCCTTCCTGGACCTTTGCCGCGGCCCGCACGTCCCCACCACGGGTGCCCTCAAGCACTTCAAGCTCCTCAACGCCGCCGCCGCCTACTGGCGCGGCGACGAGAAGCGGCAGACGCTGCAGCGCATCTACGGCACGGCCTTTTTCAGCAAGGACGCGCTGGAGCAGCACCTGCACCGGCTGGAGGAAGCCCGCAAGCGCGACCACCGCGTCCTCGGCAAGCAGCTCGACCTCTTCTCCATTCAGGAGATGGTGGGGCCGGGGCTCGTCTTCTGGCACCCCAAGGGCGCGCTGGTGAAGTGGCTTCTGACGCGCGCGGTGGAGGACGACAACGTGGCCAACGGCTACTCGCTGGTCTCCACGCCCAACATCACCCGCGAGGAGCTGTTCAAGGTCTCCGGGCACCTTCCGCTCTACGCCGAGAACCAGTTTCCGGCCATGGAAGCGGGCGCGGGCGAGGGCGAGGAGGTGAAGTACCGCGTGAAGCCGATGAACTGCCCGATGCACGCGCTGATCTTCAAGAGCCAGCCGCGCAGCTACCGCGACCTCCCCATCCGGTACTCGGAAGTCGCCAACGTGTACCGCAACGAGCGCTCGGGCACGCTGCACGGCCTGCTGCGCGTGCGCGGGCTGTCGATGGACGACGCCCACATCTTCTGCACCATGGACCAGATCGAGGACGAGATCTTCCTCTGCCTGGACCAGGTGGACCGACTGGTGAGGGAGACGTTCGGCTTCGAGCTGAGCTTCGAGATTAGCACGCGCCCCGAGGAGCGGCTGGGGAGCGATGAGGTGTGGGACCAGGCGGAGGCGACGCTGCAGCGGGTGCTGGAGCGCAAGGAGATCCCGTTCGACGTGGACGAAGGGGGCGGCGCCTTCTACGGCCCCAAGATCGACATCAAGTTCAAGGACGCGATCGGCCGTATGTGGCAGGGCCCGACGATCCAGCTGGACTTCCAGCTCCCCGAGCGCTTCGAGCTGGAGTACACGGGGCAGGACAACAAGCCGCACCGGCCGGTGATGATACACCGCGCCATATTCGGCACCCTGGAGCGCTTCACGGGGAACCTGATCGAGCACTTCGCCGGCGCCTTCCCGGTGTGGCTCGCGCCGGTGCAGGTGGTGGTGATCCCCATCAGCGACGACCAGGCCGAAGTGGCGCGCCGGTACGCCGCCGAGCTCAAGGCCCTCGGCATCCGCGCCGAGGCCGACGACCGCGGCGAGACCCTGAACTACCGCATCCGCGAGGCGGAGACGCAAAAGGTCCCCTACATGGCCGTCATCGGCGGCCGCGAGGCCACCGAGGGCACCGCCGCCGTCCGCGTGCGCGGCGCCGGCCGCAAACAGGAGATCGTCGACCGCCGGGAGTTCGCGGACCGTATTCTGGAGCAGATGAGGACGCGCACGCTGCAGGTAGGGTTTGGGAGTGCGTGAGTGCGTGAGTGCGTGAGTGCGTGAGTGCGTGAGTGCGGAGGGGTAACAGAGAGGCGGGGACATCGGACAACCATCCCCTCCTTTCTCTCATCCTGAGTGACGCGCTTCTCCGAACTTGCTCACCCTCCGTACCATGGCGCGGAGCGAAGGATCTACTGCGCATTCCGAGAGGCCGGCCTGACTCGCCGGCCTCGTCCCCGCCTCGCCTAGATCCTTCGCTCGCCGCAGAAGTCCGGAGCGTCTCGCATCTCTCTGCGATGCGGCTCTCTCAGGATGACAAGAAGAGGGCGTGATGCTGCACTGGGCTTCCGCACTCACACCCCGCACCAACGCACTCACGCACTTCCTTCCCCTCCGCATGACTCAACAACCTGAAAGATCCACCGCCGGCGACATCTTCCTGCGGATCGTGGCATACATCGCCCGCGCGTATCTCCTGCTCATGGCCCTGGGATCAACGGCGGCAATCGGCAAAGAGCTCTTCCTGCCGTTCGGGTTGATCCTGAGCGCCGTGGCGCTGGCGGTCGCGTGGTTTTTCTTCAAGGAGCGACGGAGGCTGCGCCTCCTGGGGGTCTCGGCGGTGGCGGGAGCGGCGGGTGCGGTGTTGGCCGGGGGCGGAGCAATGGATTTCTTTGGGATTCTGCTGATCGTATGGCCGCTGGCGGTGGGGCTCCCGCTGGTGCTGGCGCTCCAGGGCCTGCCGGGCGTCCAGCCCTGGAAGCTGGGGAGAGCGCCCTCGCAGCCGCGACTCGCGGAAGAGACGACGAACCTCCCCCCCGCTCTCCCGTTCGCGCGGGCGGAGAGCGTGGAGCCCGGCCTGGATGCGGACGAGGCCCGCATCCACCAGCGGCTGCGGGAGATCGACTCGCAGCAGGCGCGCATCGACGGGGTGCAGGCGATGCTGGAGCGCGAGGTGGGGCTGGCGGCCCTCCAGCCGGTCCGCGAGAAGCTGACGTACGCGGAGAGCGTTCTTCATAGCCAGCGGGCGCGCCACGAGGCGCGGCTCTGGTCGATCGACCTGGTGCGGTGGCAGCAGGAGCTGTCCAGCTTCGTGGAGCACACCGCCGAATCGACTCTGGCCGACGCGCAGCGCAGGCTGGCGGAGCTCGCCTCCGTCGTCCAGAGCGGCAAGGCTCTGCTCGCGAGCTGGGAACGCGACCAGCGGATCGGCACGACGCCCGAGGGAGAGCGGTGCATTACCCACCTGCGCGACCTGTTGGGCCGCTGCGAGGAGGTGCGCCAGGGGATCGTGGTGCAGCAGGCGATGCTCGCCATCCGCGGGATCGCACCCACCGAAGACGAGATGCGCTCGACCGCCCTCTCCACCGAGCCGCTGGAGAGCCTGCAGACGGAGCTGGGCCCGGACGGCTCCCTGGCCGCTTCGCTCGCCGGCTTCGAAGCCGAGCACGAGCGCCTTCGCGAAGACCACGCCGCCGCGCAGGACGTGGAACGCTTCCTCACGCAACTAGAGCGAGGCCAGGCGTAGCTTATCGCACCCGGCTCGGCCAGCACTCCGAGCCAGATCGAGTGAACCAGCGCACTCACGCACCAACGCACTCACGCACTTCCGTGGCTTGACCCGGCCTCGTTTTCCCGCTACATTGCGTGAGCGAAAGAAGTTCAGTCATCGGACCTGGACGCTAGCCGTTCGGGTCCGTTTCTGTTTCTTGCCGCCGCGCCCCGCGGAGCGCCACGATTCCGCGGACCATACGGGCAGTCGGTGAGTACGGAGATACCGCACTTCTGGCAGTCAGTACAATACCAATCAGGAGTACGGAAATGCGTACCACAGGCACCGTGAAGTGGTTCAATGCGGAGAAGGGGTTCGGCTTCATCACCCCGCAGGACGGCGGCAAGGATTGCTTCGTCCACCACAGCGCCATCCAGGGCAGCGGCTTCAAGTCGCTGAACGAGGGTGACCAGGTGGAGTTCGACGTGGTGCAGGGCCAGAAGGGCCCCGCCGCCGAGAACGTCGCCGTCGTCGGCTGAGCCGAACGATAGTCCCGGGGGGGTGAGCACCCGGGGGAGAGCCGCCCCGAAGCTTCGGGGCGGCTCTTTTCGTTGGGCGGAGCCCGTTGGGGCTCCGGCGGGATCCACTCCAGGCGAGGCAGGACGATGAGCGAAGGCCCCAAGCCGTTGACGGAAGAGCAGGAGCGCGCCCTGCGCCGCACGCTGGGAATGGCGTCCGCGGTGGAGATCGTGATGGTGGTGGCGACCAGCCACTTCGTCCGCATCGAGGGGCGCCGCGCCATGGAGCTCGAGCACACCCACTTCCTTCCCGGCGGGCGCGCCATCCGCTACGGGCTCGACGGCCGCAAGCTGTTCGTGGCCGACGTGGTGAACTAGCGGCCCCACCGAATCTCAGAAGCCCCCCGGTCCCTGTCCGGGTCACGGGGCGCCCGGCACCCAATCAACACGAGGTCGGCACGATGCAGCTTCAGAACGACTCCAACGACGGCCAGCTCCGGATCGGACGCCACGCCGTCGACGGCGACACGCTCGTCTTCGACCCCAGCCAGTCCGCTCCCGGTTCTCCCAACGTGGCGCTCTTCAGCCTCACGCAGTTCCGCACGCGCGCCTTTCCGCAGCGGGTCGTGGAGTCGCAGGTCGTGGAGATCGTCGATCCCGAGCAGCGCGCCCAGGCGGAGGCCCGCTACCGCCAGTGGCCCACGCTGAAGGCGGAGCTGGAGAAGGAGAAGGGCCTGGCGCAGGAGGCGAGCGGCGCCCGCCGCCGCGAGCACACCCTTGAGAACCACCGCCGATTCCTGGAAGGGAACGGGGTGGAGTACAAGGGCGTGCAGGACAGCGCGACCAAGGTGACCGGCGGCTCGCGCAAGCGCGCCCGCTCCGCCTGTTCGCGCTGCACCACGCCGCTGGACGACTTCCTGGGGCTGCGCTGCGCGGCCTGCGGCGGCGTGCTCTGCTCGTGCGGCGCCTGCGCCTGCGCCCCGCCGCGCACGGCCGAGTAAGCTCGACGGCGGTGGAGGAATCGGGGGGAGAGGCCATCGCGCCTCTCCCCCTTTTTCGTGCCCATCGCTCACGCGGCCTGAGTGATCGCTGGACGCGTCGCCGTCTCAGTATCCCCCGTGCATGGCGAGCACGCACCAGGCGGCGCCCGCGAGCAGCACCCCCGCCGACACGCGCCCCAGAGTCCGTGTTGCGCGCGAGTCGCCGGGGTCGATCATCCCGCGCCGTTCGAGGACCCGGCCGAGCACCCACCCGCCCACCAGCCCGCCCAGGTGGGCCGCGTTGTCGATCAGGGAGAAGCCCACCAGCCCCAGGACGGCGGTGGCGGCGATGACCAGCACGATGGCACCCGCGAAGCCTTGGGGCAGCTTGTCGCGGCGGCGGTACCCCAGCACCAGGAGAAAGCCGGTGAAGCCCATCAGCCCTCCCGATGCGCCCACCGAGGTGGCGTCGGGATAGAGGAGCACGCTCGCGACGCTCCCGGCCAGCGCGGAAAGAAGGAAGACGAGCGGCACGTGGTCGCGCCGCGAATGCACCTCGACCAGGGGCCCCACGGCCAGGAGCCCCGCGCCGTTCATCCAGAGGTGAGTGAAGTTGCCATGCAACAGGGTGCCGGTGAGGAGGCGCCACACCTCGCCGTTCCACACCGCGGGCTTCACCAGCCCGGCCAGCGCGACTCCACTCGCGCGCCCCGCGAGCATCTGTGCGATGCCGACGACTACCAGGAGGGCCAGGAGCGACTTCGTGTAGTGCGCGGGCTGCGCCTTCATCCACGCCGCGTGACGCGACCATGCGCGCGCCGCGGGAAAGGCTTCCGCACCCATCCGCCGGAGCTCCCTGCGCCTGAACGCCGCCTGGACCGCGCCGACGGCGAGAAACGCCGGGAGCAGCACCAGCACGGACCGAAATCCCCACCCGGGAATCCAGAACGCGAACGCCGCCAAGGTGACGGCCAGGCCGGCGACGCAGAGCTTCAGGGTGAGCGCCGTCCGCCGCATCCCGTGGCGGGTGAGCTCGTCCACGAGGAAGGAAACGCGTTCCGGCGGTACCGCGGCGGACCCGGCCGTCCAGACCAGCGGGGTAGTTGGAAACTTGATGCAGCGCTTTATGAGTTGCTCGCGCGTGCAGGAAATCCACTTTTCGCCGGTGTGGTAGCCGTACTCCGCACTCGCAGGCGCGCCCGCGAGCTCCGGCTCCTCCGACCAGTGACGGGGCTTCGGAGCCGGCGCTGGCCAGTGTGTGACGCGCGGCGGACACACGACGTACGGCCGGTCTTCCGGCGCGCGCTCGGCGGCCGGGCTGTGCGTGGCGACGGAGAAGGCGGTTCCTTCCACCCGCGAGTTGAACCCGCTCTGAAGCGCGGGAACGTCCACCGTGCGCCCGATCCGCGCACGCCACGCGCTGTACGGAATCCCGTAGTATTCCTCGTCGGGGTGTAGCCGGTGTGCGCCGCGCGGCACGATGCCGTCCCGCGGCGCAACCTGCACGTCGGCGTGCGTGCCCCCATCGTCCCACGTGATCAGCAGTTCCATGTGAAGCGCCAGCCTCCAATCTGCCGTGCGGGTACGAGACGGGGGCGCAAGCACGCCCCCGTCCCTGTGCCGAGTACGTTACCAGCCGCGGCGCGCCTGCTCGTCTTGGTTCGCCTGGTCCGCTTCGTACGCGTCGCTGTTCGGATTCATCGCGTCGCTGCGGTCGTCGTTCGGAGACCGGTCCTCCGTGCTCCCGCCGCGGTCCTCCGACTCCCCTCCTCCGCCTTGCTGGCCCATACGTACCTTCCTGATGGAGATGAACAAAATGGCACTTCGCGGACTCCACCCGATACGGGTCGCGTGGAATCGCGGTTTCACCTGCACGTTGTGACGCTGCTTATCAGGGCCGTTGCAGCAGCCGGGCGTGGGTCACGAACGAGGTTCCGACGTTGCCGCTGAACCCGATCATCACCGCCTCCAGCACGGGATCGGTGACGACGGATTCCGCGGCGAGCTCGACCAGGAAGTTGGCGCCCGAACCACCCGAGGTGTCGTCCCGGGGGACGACGTACTCGGCGGTCTCCAGCGGCGCGAGCCGGCGCGGTGAGGCGAGGTAGGCGCGCAGGGGGCGCCCATGGGTGTCGTAGTAGTCCACGCGGCTGAGCGTAAGCCCGTGCTGCGGATCGGTGTTCCGGATGCTGAGGGTGACCGCCAGGTTCACGGCCGAGACCGTGTCGCGAAAGTAGATGTGCGAGTAGACCGGCACGTAGTACAGCCGCTTCCCCTTGCCGTCGCCGGCTCGCGGCACCACCGCGGAGGCGGCGGGTGTCGCGACCGCCTCGCGCGCTTTCGGGGGGCCGCCGCGCTCGCACGCGGACGCGGCCACGAGGAGGGCTCCCATCATCACTCTTCCCAGCATGCGCGCTCCTCTCGGCGTGAAGCAGGATGCCGCGTCGTTCGCGCACCGGCATGCGGCGGAGTACCTCAAACGCGGCTCTTCGCCCGCTCGCGCACCACGAACACGGCCTGGTACGCAACGTTCGCGGCGATGGCCAGCATCCCGGCCCCCATCGCCAGCACCAGGACGGCGCCCAGGTATTCGGCGGCGGCGAGCAGTCTCAAGCCGTCCCTGATGGTCGCGACGGCGGCCGCGCCGAACACGAGTGTGGCGATGGCGCCCACGGCCGCGACGAGGGTTTCGGCGCCGCGCGTGCCCGGATGCCACTTCCCGCGAGCGCCTCTCGATTTTTCCTGCCGAACCGTCGCCAGGGCACGCCACACCTGTCCGGGCGCGATCCCCGCCTCCCGCGCCACACGCGCGACGTCGTTCCCATCCACCTTTGCGCCGCGGCTTGCATGCAGCTCCGCGGCGAGGTTGTAGGCGCGTTCGGCGGCGGCGCGGGAGATTCGCTTCATCCAGCCTCGATTGCGGATCGGAGTTTCCCCGGCGTCACTCGCCGCCACGACGTTACCGGATTGTACGGCGCCACCAGATTCTTTCGCAACGTCGATGCGAATGAGGATGGGATGTGTTCGTGTTGACGTTATCCGTTTCAACAACTAAATTTGTGGGCAGTACATATCCGGAACGCATGCGCCGCCCGTCTCGATACGGTGAGGAGGAATCATGGGAGTTACCACGCGCGACATTTTCGGCGAAGCCAAGGGTGCGCAGCCGGCGAAGCCAGGCACGTACGGCGAGCCCCCGCGCGGCCGCAGGCTTCCGGACTCGGCCGCCCTCGGCCCCGTCCGCCTGCAGATCGCGGATCTGGAGCGTTCGCTGGCGTTCTACCAGGGCGTCCTCGGGTTGCGGGTGGTGGAGCGCGACGGCTGGCGCGCCGCACTCGCCGCGCACGGCGACGATCGCGTCCTCGTGGAGCTGAACGAGCGGCCGGGTGCGCGTCCCGCCGGGCGTGGAGGGCGGCTGGGGCTCTACCACTACGCAATCCTCCTCCCCGACCGCGCATCGCTCGGACGGCTGGTGCGGCACATGGCCGAGTCCGGGATTCGCGCGGGCGCGGGGGATCACCTGGTGAGCGAAGCGTTCTACATCAACGATCCGGACGGGCTCGGCATCGAGGTGTACGCCGACCGCCCGCGCGAGACGTGGCGCCGGAACGGGCGCGAGCTGATGATGTCGACCGATCCCGTGGACGTGCAGGATCTTCTCCAGGCCGCGGGCGACGCACCGTGGACGGGGATGCCGGCCGGCACGGTGATGGGGCACGTCCACCTCCACGTCGGCGATCTGGAGCAGGCGGCGGCTTTCTTCTCCGAGGCAATCGGCTTCGACCGCATCACCTGGAGCTATCCGGGCGCGCTGTTCATGGGTGCGGGCGGCTACCATCACCACCTCGGCACCAACACCTGGGCCGGTCCCGGCGCGCGCCCTTCCGCCGATGGAGACGCGCGGCTGCTGGAGTGGACCATCGAGCTGGCCGATGCGGAAAGCGTGCAGGAGGTCGCACGCAGCCTGGCCGAAGCGGGCTACCCGGCCGACACGGCAGCGGAGGGCGGGCTCACGACGCGGGACCCCTGGGGCACGGGGCTCCGGCTGCGCGTGCGGGCGGGGGCGTGACCCTCCGAATCGCTGGCACGGTTGGCGCGAGACACCCGGGCCTGTTCCCCGCCCTGCTCACCGAGACACGAGACGGTCCCGTATGACTGACAGAGCCACGATGACGGCCGTGCGGCTGCACGAGACCGGCGGTCCGGAGGCGTTTCGCACGGAGCGCGTAGCCGTTCCGGAGCCGGGAGCGGGTGAGGCGCTGGTGCGGATCGATGCCACGGGCGTGAACTTCATCGAAGTCTACCAGCGCACCGGCCTATACAAGGTCCCGCTCCCCGCCACGCTCGGCGGCGAGGGCGCGGGCGAGGTGGTGGAGGTGGGCGCCGGCGTCGAGGAGGTGCGCGCGGGTGACCGGATCGCGTGGGCCGGCGGGTTCGGCGCCTATGCCGAGTACGCGGTGGTGCCGGCCGCGAAGCTCGTCCCCCTCCCGGCCGGCGTCAGCGCGCGGCTCGCGGCGGCGGTGATGCTGCAGGGGCTGACGGCGCACTACCTTGCGACCTCCACCTACCCGCTGCACGCGGGCGAGCGCTGCCTGGTGCACGCCGCGGCAGGTGGCGTGGGCCTGCTCCTGGTGCAGATCGCAAAGATGCGCGGCGCCCACGTCATCGCGACCGTTGGATCGGACGAGAAGGCGGAGCTCGCCCGCGGCGCGGGCGCGGACGAGGTGATCGTCTACACGCGGGACGATTTCGCCGCGGAGGTGCGCCGGCTGACGGATGGCGGCGGTGTGCAGGTGATCTACGACTCGGTGGGCAAGTCCACCTTCCTCCCCGGCCTGGACGTGCTGGCGCCGCGGGGGATGATGGTGCTCTTTGGGCAGTCGAGCGGGCCCGTGGAGCCGGTCGATCCCCAGCTGCTCAGCCAGAAGGGCTCACTCTTCCTCACCCGGCCCACGCTGGGGCACTACGCGGCGACGCGCGAGGAGCTGCTGCGGCGCGCGGACGACCTGTTCGGGTGGATGGCGGCGGATCAGCTCTCCGTGCGCATCGGAGCCGAATACGCGCTGGCCGACGTGGCGGAGGCGCACCGGGCGCTGGAGGCGAGGCGTACGACGGGCAAGGTGCTGCTGCGCGTCGCGTCCTGACCGGCTGTTCGGATGATGGATTCCGATCGTCCGCTGGTGGTCTGGAGCATCGGGCACTCGTCACGCGAGATCGGCGAGTTCCTGGCGCTATTGCAGGGCCAGGGCATCGAGCGCATCGCCGACGTCCGGCGATACGCCGGCTCGCGCGCGCACCCGCACTTCAACCCGGAGCCTCTCGCCGCGGCGCTCGCGGATGCCGGGATCGAGTACTGCCCCTTTCCGGAGCTCGGCGGGCGACGGCCTCCCCTCCCCCACTCGGCCAACACCATCTGGCGGCATCCCAACTTCAGGGGATACGCGGACTACATGGATTCCGCGGAATTCAGCGCCGGCCTTGAGCGCCTTGTGCGCGCCGCGCGCGAGCGCACGACGTCGCTCCTCTGCTCCGAGGCGGTGTGGTGGCGATGCCATCGCGCCATGATCGCGGACGCGCTGAAGGCGGGCGGCGCCGAGGTGCTCCACATCATGGACCGCGGCAAGGTCATCGCGCACCCGTACACCGCCGCAGCCAGCATCGTGGACGGGGTGCTGCGGTATGGGGTGGGGGCGGGGTGATGACCCTGGCACGGGCGTGGGTGCCGGGGGCTGAAGCCCCCGGCTGGAACGACGGGAAGACGGCTGAAGCCGTCTCGCGGGGCGCGCGGTCGGGAGAGATGGCGGGCGGCGGGCAGACACGCAGGTCTGCGCCTACCGGGTCCGGTGCGGATGGTGGGGGTCGATTCGGGAGGAGGGTGGGCGTGATGAATCACGCCCCTACCACGGATCTGGCCCCCGAGTCCGCGAAGGCGGACTTTGTGCTGTTGTTGCCGCGCGTTTACTCGCCTCAGGCGACCGCTGGAATGCCGTCGAGGGACGGCTCCGGCCGGTACCCGTACGCCACGGCGAGCATGACGCTGGAGACGACGACGTGGGGGAGGTTCAGCATGATGTCGGCGGTCCAGGTGAGGTCGTTGACGAAGCCGTTCAGCAGGTAAAAGGTCGCGTCGAGGGCGTAGTAGGAGCCAAAGGTCACCAGGAAGAGGCGGCTGGCGCGGTCGGAGTGGAACGCCGCGGCGAAGGCGGCCAGCGCCGTCAGGCCGTGGGTGATGTCGTCGACGGCGCTGATGGCGAAGGCGTTGAACATCATCCGCTCGTGGCCCTCGTGCGGCGAGATGCCGGGAATCCAGCCCAGCGCGACCACGACCACCCCGAACAGCCCCATCACGAACGTCACTTTCCTCAGCATCGAATCTCTCCTCAGTAGTCGTAGACGTGGTCGACCCGCATCCGCTTCTCCGCCTCCATGCGGCGCAGGAAGGGGAGCAGGTCGCGCGTGTGCACCTTGAGCACGGGGCGGATTCGCCGCGCGTCGTTGGCCAGCGGCAGGGCGTACAGGAACTCGGCTTCGGGGCCCACGTAGCGCCAGTCCGCCGGGGCGATGCCGGTCACCACGATGTCGTCGTTGCCGGCGATCTCCACGATGGGCACGCTGTCGCGGCGGGCGCGCTCCAGCAGCAGGCCGCTGAACGCGGCGTAGCGCTCGGCGGTGATCAGCGAGTGGTTGGCGCCCAGCGGCCGCCGCTCCAGCACGCGCCGGTCGCCCGCGGCAAAGGACGCGGTGTCGCCGAAGACGACCAGGCCCATCTTCAGCTCCTGCGGCGCGTACGCCGTCCCGGTCGCCCAGCCGAGGGCGGATGCGTAGCCGGCCTTGATCCCGTACTCCACGCTCAACGCTAGCCGCCGCTCCCATTTGCGGAAGGCGTGCGGGCCCCACATCGGCACATCGCTCCACAGCTTCCGCAGCTGCGCGCCGAAGGGGTAGCGGTACCACGGGATGGTGTGGATGAAGCGCGCGTAGTCCGCCGCAACCTGGTGCGCGAAGCGGTCCTCGGCGGTCGCCTTGCCGCCGGACGTCCACGCGCTGAAGCGGCCGACGGTGTTCTCGTACGCGCCGCGCAGGCTGTACTCCACCGAGTGGCTCACGCCGATCACGCCCAGCATGATGGAGTACTGGCTGTTGGGCGGGTTCTCCGCGCGGCTGGCGCGCGACGCGTGGCCCCAGTTGCGCCAGAACTGCCCGATGGAGCTGGCGTACGCGAAGCCGGTCGGCAGCCGGTCGCGCGTCCACTCCGCGTATTCCACGGAGCTGTAGACGATGAACCACTCCGGGTGGCTCAGGTAGCTCTGCGACTCGGGGCGGCGGTAGCCCGGCATGCGGTCCACCGCGGCGCGCTCGGCCGGGGCCAGCTCCATGCGCGCGGGCCCGGCGGGGTCGTAGCGATCCCACAGCCGGTTGCGGAAGCGGTTGTTCGGGTCCAGGCGCCGCTTGAGCGCAAAGAAGCGGTCAGCGCGCGGATATGCGCGGTGGAACTGCGCGGGGGTCGCGTGCGGCTGGTACGGCAGGTACCAGCGCCCGCCCGAGGCCAGCGCCGCATCCGCCAGCTCCCGCGTCCAGCGGGCCACCTTCTGGCGCGACTCGGCGTCCGTGCGCTGCTTGTAGTAGAGGACGAACGCGAACACCTCCTCCGGCGCCCAGGCCAGCAGGGTGCCCGGATCGGCGGTGGCGTGGCGGATGGAGACGTTGACGACGTTCACGTCGTGGCGCGTCAGCACCTCGCGCATGCGCGGCACGAAGGCGTCGAAGCGGCCGATGGGGATGAAGTACTCCTGCAGGACGTAGGTGTACTCCTCTCGCGACGACGGCTCCAGCTCGGCCACGTCGTAGCTCGCCTCGTAGTTGCGCCATACGACGGGGGAATTGCGGTGCAGCCACGGGTCTAGCACGTGCTCGCGGATCTCCTTCCCCCCCGGCCACCCGGTGATCACCCGCTGCGCGAAGCGGCTCCCCGGGTACGACTCGCGGCGCGGGATCAGCCGCTCCGGGACAGTGACGGCGTCGGCGGTCTCGGTGAAGGTGACCGCGCTGACCCGGTCGTACTCGTTGGGATAGATGTCCGCGTTGTGGAAGACGATCTTTGGGTTCTCGCGGATCGTCGAGCGGAAGTAGCGCAGGTACTCGTCCACCGGCATGCGGCGGCGGGTGCGGCGCACGCGGACGTTGGGCGCCAGCTCCAGCGTGGCCTCGGTGATGACCCCCAGGCCGCCGTACCCGCCGATCACGCCGTAGAAGATCTCCGCGTTCTCGGTGGGCGAGGCGGCGATGGCGCTCCCGTCCGCCAGCACCATGCGGATGGAGCGCACGGTGGAGACGACTGGCCCCAGCCCCACGTAGCGGCCGTGCACGTTCACCGAGAGCGAGCCGCCCACGGTGAAGTTGCCGTATGACTGCATCACCTTCACCGAGAGGCCGTGCGGGTCGATGGCTTCCTGGATCTGCCGCCACGTCGCGCCGGCCTGCACGGTGATGGTGCGCGCCGCCGTGTCGATCCGTACGATGCGGCGCAGGCGGCGCATGTCGATGTGCAGCGCCCCCTCCGTGCCGATCTGCCCCCCCATGCTGAAGCGCCCGCCGCCGATGGACACGGGCCCGCTCGCGCCGCGGATGGCGGCCGCGATCTCCGCCTCCGCCGTCGGCGCGATCACCCGCGCGACCTCGATGCGGTTGAGCTGCGTGACGTCGTTCACGGTGGGTCCGGACACCGCGCCGATCACCGGCGTCTTTGCGATCCCGTAGACGGTCATCCCCAGCGTCAGCAGCCCCACCAGGAGCACCGTCCACCCGACCACGCGCGCGATCCTGCGCACCCCGCGGCCCAGCGCGCGCCCAAAGCGGACGTGCCGTCTGGCCCGCGGCGCGCCATCCGCGGGCGGCTTCTTTGCAGCTGATGTCGAGCCCTGGTCGCCGGGGGCCGTGGTGGGCTTCATTCCGTGGGGTTTTGGTGGGGGAACCGCGGTCTCACACAGAGGCACAGAGACACCGAGAGAGAACTGAGAGGGGTTCTCTGTCGGCTTGTCGTTCTCTCTGCGTCCTCTGTGTGATGCTTTTATCGGAAGGATCTCGGCGCAACGATAATCGTGCTCGTGTGCGCCCGCAAACGATTTCTTTCAGCGCTGGTTGAGCAGGGAGTCTATGCGGTTCCATTCGCGCGCCAGGTCCGCGCGGTCGTCCGCGTCCAGCGTGGAGCCGCCGCCGGAGCCGTCGCCCTCCTTCATCAGCTTCATCAGCCGGTCACGCCGCTGCTCCAGCTTCGCCCGTTCCGCGTCCGTCAAGCTCGCCGCGTCTGCCATCGTCGTCTCCTGTGCCGGTGAGGGGTGCGCCGCGTCATACATCATAATACGTCATCACGCGCAATGCTCGCCACGCACGGCTGCATGCGGTAAGATCACCCGGACCAATTTTCTCCCATCCCCCTGGCGAGCCGGGAAAATGAGCGAACAGCGCGAGGACGACACCATCTACCAGGTGGTGGTGAACGAATTGGAGCAGTACTCCCTGTGGCCGGTCGACCGGGACCCTCCCATGGGATGGAAGCCCGCGGGGAAGCAGGGCACGAAGACCGAGTGCCTGGATTACATCCACGAGGTCTGGACCGACATGCGCCCCCGCACCGTGCGCGACGCCATGGACGAGCCCGAGGGGGCGTGACGCACGTACGCCGCGCGGCGCGAGACGAAGTCGCGGACGGCGCGATAGAGGGCGGGGTCGCGCAGAAGGCCCAGGTGTGACACGCAGCCGGTGAGGTGATTGTCGGCCCCCTGCAGGATGACGGTGTCCACCGGGTCGATGATCTCGTCGCACGGCGAGCGCCAGGTGGCGTACCGCGCCTGGCCCGGCGTCTCGTCCCCCTGGTTGAGCGCGGCCAGAAAGGGGGATCCGCGCCGCATGTCCCTGCAGTCGGCGGAGATGCACAGGTCCGCCACGTGGATGCCGTGGTTGGGTCCGCCCAGCGAGACCCACGCATCCACCTTGCCCGCGCTCCTCAGGTTCTTGAGATAGTACCGGGTGGGGAGCGCCCCCATCGAGTGCGTGACGATGTCCACCCGCGAGGCGCCGGTGGCCACCAGGATCTGGTCCACCCGCGCCGCGATCTTTGCCGCGGCCGCGGCGTGCGAGTCGCGCGGATCGAGGGTCCACGCAAAGAGCCGCGCGCGGCTCCACCCGTCGTCCACGAACCGCTGCGTCATCGGCCTCCACTGCTCCGCCCGCCCCCGCCAGCCGTGCACGAACAGGATCGGGTCGCGGGCAGGCGCCTGGGCGAGCGCGGGCGACGGCAGCACGAGGAGCACGAGGGCGAAGACGAGTGTGTAGCGGCGGAACATAAGGACTCGTTCAGAGGCGTTCGGTGCGCATTCCGCCCCGCGCGGCGGAAACGACGGCCAGAGCACATCCAGGACCCGGGGAGATACCTCTCCCGGGGTCTTTTCGTTTCACCCGGGCAGAGAACCCGCGGCAACACCGCCGCCGAAACCAGCTTCGCCAAAACCCGCAGCCTTCTTCGCCGTCCGAAGGCATCTTCGCCGGGCATCGTTGAAAAACAACCACTTAGCGCGGCACCGGTACTGCTTTTCAATGGGGCCCGGAGGCTGGCTCACATGCGCTTCTTCTCACCCCACGGAGGATACCATGCACGATCTGGATCGCACGCTGAACGAGTTCGAGACGGGGATGGACGCCCTGGAGTCCGGCGACTTCGAGATGGAGTACTGGGGCGGCGACCGCGAGAGCGTGTTCGACGAGTACGGGCAGCTCAACGAGATGGACGAGATGGAGCTGGCCGCCTCCCTCCTGGAGATCCAGGACGAGGAGGAGCTGGAGCAGTTCCTGGGCAAGGTGTTCAAGTCCGCGGGCACCTTCCTGCGCTCGCCGGCCGGGCGGGCGCTGGGCGGCATCCTCAAGAGCGTGGCCAAGAAGGCGCTCCCCGTGGCCGGCGCGGCGCTGGGCAACCTGATCGCCCCCGGCGTGGGCGGCGCCATCGGCGGGAACCTGGCATCGATGGCCGGCAAGGCGTTCGGGCTGGAGCTGGAGGGGCTGAGCCCGCAGGACCAGGAGTTCGAGATGGCCCGCCGCTACGTGCGCTTCGCCACCGACGCGGCCCGCAACCTCAACGAGGTGGGCGGGCTTCCGCCGCAGCAGGCCGCCAGGCAGGCCGCCGTGGCCGCCGCGCAGCAGCACGCGCCGGGGCTGGTGCGCACCCTGGCCGGCGGGCAGGCGGCGGGCGGGGCCGCGCGCAACGGCAACGGGCAGGCGCCCGCAGGGCAGGCGCTCGGCGGGCAGCGCGGCGCGCAGGGGCAGCAGGGCGGCGGCAGCAGCGGCCGCTGGGTGCGGCGCGGCGGGCGGATCGTCCTCTTCGGGGTCTGACGCCATGCACCTCGCGGCGTGGCTCCTGGAGCAGGAAGCCCGGGCGCTGCTGACCCGGCTGGCACGGGTGCGCCCGTTCGCACTGGTGGAGTCCATGGTGCCGGCCGCCGCCGTCTCCAGCGAGGCGCAGATCGCCATCGAGCAGTACCTGGCCGACGGCCGCCGCGAGCTGCGCACCCGGGTGCAGCACTACGTCCGCTGGCTGCGCGGGCCCCGGGGCCAGGCCGCCGCGCCGGCGGAGATGCAGCGCCGCTTCACCTTCCTGCGGCTGCGGTTCAACGTGGTGCTGTCGCAGTTCGACCTCTTCGCCGACGTGCTGACGCAGCGCAGCGAGCACGGCAACGGGGTGTGGCTGGCGGGGCTGGACGTGGTGGCCGACGACGCGCTGGCGCTGCGCGGCTCCCCGTTCGAAAGCCCGGCGCTGGTGTGCTACGTGGACCGGGGGCACGGCGCCGCAATCCGCCGCGCCCGCACCCGCCTCCCCGGCGGGGGAGAGAACCCCGTTGCGGTGGTGCGCGTCCCCCGCGAGCGGATGGTGGGCTCCGGCATCGCCTCGTCGCTGGTGCACGAGGTGGGGCACCAGGGGGCGGCGCTGCTGGACCTGGTGAACTCGCTGCGCGCGCCGCTGGTGGCCGAGCAGCGGCGCGGCGGCCCCGACCAGCCCGCCTGGCTGATGTACGAGCGGTGGATCTCGGAAATCGTGGCGGACCTGTGGTCGGTGGCGCGCGTGGGCGTGGCGTCGACGCTGGGGCTGATGGGGGTGGTGTCGCTCCCCCGCGCCTTCGTCTTCCGCGGGGGGACGGAGGACCCGCACCCCATCCCCTGGATCCGCGTCCTTCTCTCCTGCGCGATGGGCGGCGCGCTCTACCCGCACCCGCAGTGGGAGAAGCTGGCGGGGGTGTGGGAGGAGTTCTACCCGGTGAACGACGAGATTTCGGAGCGGCAGCGGGAGCTGCTGGCGGTGCTCCGCCGCACCATGCCCGCGTTCGTGCGCCTGCTGGTGAACCACCGCCCGGAGGCGCTGCGCGGCGCCTCGCTGGCCGAGGCGTTCTGCCTGGCCGAGCGGCAGCCCGCGCGGCTGGGCGCCCTGTGGGAGCGGGCGGGCGGGTCGTTCGAGCGGCTGCGCGGCGGCGCCCCGTCGCTGGTGATGGCCGTGATCGGCCAGGCCAGGGCGGACGGACGGCTCACTCCCGAGGCGGAGAGCGGCCTGCTGGCGGACCTGCTCACGTACTGGGCGCTCCGCCGCACTCTGGACACATCGGCGCGCGCGGCCCGCATGCCGCGGCCGGCCCTGGCATCCTGAACCCAAATCACGAAGGTGTGGAGGCACACATGGCGAATCCAGTCAACATCGTACTGAACCGCGCGGGCGAGCACGACGCCAGCGCGCAGCCGCTGTGGGCGGCGATCCTCCTGCACACGGAGGCGGTCTCGTTCACCCATTTCGAGAGCTTCCTGAGCGGGATCGCCCGAGATGGGGACACGTGGAAGGGTGTGGAGGATGACGTGACTGTTCCCAGCCGCCCCGAGGCGCGGCGGCACCGCCCGATTCCGGGAGCCGAGCTGTACGGCGTGATCCGCGACGCCGCCGAGAGCTTCCTCCTGCTCCAGGGAGGGGTCTGGAACTCGAAGAAGACCGGAGTTCCTCCCGTCCTGGACCTCTCCACCGTCCGCGACGCCGACGGCCACCTCCTGATGCCGCGCGACGACGAGGACAACCACCGCACGCCGAGCAACCCCTCGTGCGCCGGCAAGCTGGTGAGGGCGCTGACGGGGACGCCGGCGGAGACAGGGGCGGAGACGGCGGAGGCGGAGGCGGAGGCTGCCGAGCGCGACCGGGCATCGCAGACGGTGGATGACGACTACCTGCGCCTGGGCGGCAAACCGATGACGTATGCCGAGCTGAACAGGGAGCTGCGGACGTACCTGCGGAAGCCGTCCAACAACTACCTCAGCTCCGTGCTGAGCGAAGCATACGACCGCGGCACGCGTCCGTCGCCGCTCTCGGCGCTCACGCGCGGGGCCATGGGGCCGTTCCTGCTGGAGCTGATCTGGTCGTACTGGCACGAGGAGGCACTGCTCACGCAGACGATGAACGCCATCCTGCTGCGCTTCCAGAACATCCGCCGCCCGGGCGACACCGACCCGCTGGCGGAGATGGAGCTGGACCCGCTGATGCCGCTGGCCGGCGTGCTGTGGGGCTACCTGCAGGATGAGCACACCCGGTTGAGCGTGGTGCGCCGCGCCTACGAGTACAGCCACCAGTACGACCTCCCGCTCAGCGGGCGGGCGGTCCCCCGGCTGCGGCCGGCGGACCCGCGCTCGCGCTTCATCACCGCGTTCCACCACCTGCTGCGCGAGTGCGCCCGCTTCTTTCGCGAAGACAACAACACCACGGTGATGGCCGACGCGTTCGGGGTGATGAACGCGCTGCGCGACGTGCACATGGTGCTGGCCGAGGGGGCGCACAACCAGTTCCGCGACCTGCCCTGGACGGCGCGCGTGGAGATGCTGATGCAGCAGTGGATCCTGTCGCAGCCGGAGGTCGGCGACTTCCTGCGCGGCCGGCCCATGGCCGCCTACCGCGAGCCGTGGATGGGGCGCGTGGACGCCATGAAGCGGCTGCAGGGGTGGGGCGACACCAGCAGCGTGCACTTCGCCGACCTGGCGCGCTCCGGCGAGCGCATCCTCCTCTCCATCCGCTACGGCAACTGGACCAACGTGGTGGACCAGGAGCAGGCCCGCGCCTGGGTGCGCTACTGGCGGCCGGAGATCCAGAACTACGTCCACGCGTACTACACGGCCACCGGCGTCAACCTGACCGACGACGTGGTGGCCACCCGGCGCGAGGACGAGCGCTCGCTTCCCCCCTCGTACCACCTGGCCCGGCGGGAGCAGGCGCTGCGCTCGCGCTGGCGCTAGATGGCCGACTTCACCTCGGCCCTGTACCTGGGGCTGCGCCACGGGGCGGGGTCGCTGCGGCCGTGGGCCCGGCTCACCACCGGCCGGCCCGCGGCGCTGGCGGACCCTCCCGGGGCGCGCGAGGTAGCGGGGGCGCTCGCCGCCCTGGCCGGGTGCGGGGCCGGCACGCTGGCCCCCTCCACCCTGCACCTCTTCTGGGACCTGTTCGGGGTGCTGGCCGCCGGGGGCGCCCCCGTGCACCTGGATGCGGGGGCGTACGCGGTGGCGCGGTGGGGCGCGGAGCGGGCGGCGGGGCGCGGGTCGCCGGTGAGCACCTTCGCCCACCACGACCCGGACGCGCTGCGGCGCTCGCTGCGAAAGGCGCGCGGCCGCGGGGCGCCGGTGGTGGCCGCGGACGGCTTCTGCCCCGGATGCGGCCGCCCGGCGCCAGTCGCCGAGTACGCCCAGGCGGTGCGCGAGGCGGGGGGCGTGCTGGTGCTGGACGACACCCAGGCGTTCGGCGTGATCGGCGAGAGCCCCGGCCCAGGTGCGCCGTACGGACGAGGCGGGGGCGGGTCGCTCCGCCGCTGGGGGGTGCACGGGGAGGGGGTGCTGGTGGCGGCGTCGCTGGCAAAGGGATTCGGCGTCCCCGGCGCGGTCCTCATGGGCGACGCCGCGCGGGTGGCGGAGCTCGAGGAGGGGAGCCAGACGCGGATGCACTGCAGCCCTCCCTCCGCCGCGGTGGTGGCGGCGGCGGAGCGGGCCCTCCGCGTGAACGCCGAGCACGGGGACGCGCTGCGGCTGCGGCTGGCCCGCCGCGTGGCGCTCTTCCGGCGGCGCCTGGCCGAGGGTGGGATCCGCCCGGTGGGGGGGAGCTTCCCGGTGCAGAGCCTGGAGCGGGCGGGGGCGATCGGCGCCGGGGAGCTGCACGCCCGCCTCCTGCGCCGCGGAGTGCGATCGGTGCTCCTGGCGGGGAAGGTTCCGCGCCTCGCCTTCCTCGTAACCGCCGCGCACCGGCCGGACCAGATCATCCACGCCGCGGACGCGCTGCTGGCCGCCGCGGCTTCCGAATCACGGAGGACGGTACCATGGCCAAGCTATTCGTCGGCAAGGTGCAGGGCGGGATGAGCGGCGGCCCCTGGTGGGGCCCCGAGCAGGAGACGAGCGGCGGCTCCCTCTCGGCCGACGCGGTGGCGCGCGCCGTGGCGGCGAACCGGAGCTACGCGTCGTCGCTGGGGTGGATGCCGCATTTCGACGCCATCGCCCGCGCGGTCGGCTTCACCAACCAGTCGCCCGACGAGGCTTCGCTTGCCCGTGCCCTCGCGCTCTGGCAGGCGCGACGCGGGCTGGCGGCCGACGGCATCCTGGGGCCCCAGACGTGGGCCGCCCTGCGTCCGCTGCTCGCCGGAGGCCCGACGAGCGTCGGGGGTTCGGCGGGCGCCGGCGGCGGGAGCCCGACGAGCGTCGGCACGGCGGGCGGCTTCCTCGTCCACGACGCGCGCCTCCAGCGGCTGCCGATGCCGCCGGCGACCCCCATCGCCATCGACTCGCGCTGGTCCAGGAACCGGCAGGCGCTGGCGCGGACCTACAACCGCCTGGGCGGGCTGATGAGCGCCGTGGGGAGCCAGCTGGGGATCGACGTCGCGGCCGTGCTCGCCGTCTGGCGCATCGAGAGCGGCGGGCGCGAACACACCGTGGGGCGCGCCATCATCCGCTTCGAGAACCACTACCTGTGGGACCGCTGGGGGCAAAAGAACCCGGCGCTCTATGACCAGCACTTCCGCCACGGCGGCCGTGCAGGGGTTCCCGGCAAGCCCTGGGTGGGGCACATGTTCCGCGAGAGCCCCTCCGGCGCCTGGGAGAAGATGCACACCGACGACCAGAAGTCGGAGTACCGCGTCCTGGCGCTCGCGTCGCGGCTGGCCGGCGAAGAGACCGCGCTGAAGTGCATCAGCATGGGCGGGCCGCAGATCATGGGGGCCAGCCACGCGGACATCGGCTATGCCACCGCGCGCGCCATGTACCAGGCGTTCCAGACCAGCGAGCGCGCGCACGTGCTGGGCTTCTTCGACTTCTGCCGCACCAAGCTGGCGCCCGGGAAAGGCGGCCTGCTGCTGCACATCCGCGCCCGCGACTGGGACCAGGTGGCGCGGTACTACAATGGAAGCGGCAAGGTGGCAGAGTACGGCCCGCTCCTGCGCGCCGCCTACCAGGAGGCCACGCGCCTCCCCCTGGGCACCGCCAACGAGTGGGAGACCGACCCCGACATCGACGCCGACGCCTCCCTCGAGCCTCCGGCCCCCGTCGAGGGCGGCGGAGACGCGGGCGACCCGGGCGCGTCGAATGAGCCCGGCGCGGACGCAGCCCCGGACGCGGTCTACGCCGATGCGCCGCCCCCTCCCCCGCCCTGCCGCTGCGGCGACCCCGGCTGCGCCTGCGGGCTCAGCTACGTCACGCGCGACGGCCACGCGCTCAGGATCCCGCACTGGTGGCTCGACCGCCTGCGCGCGCGTCTTCCCTGGCCGGACCCCCGCACCTCGATGGGGCGCCTGGCCGGCCTGGCGCGCGGAGCCCGCCGCATCGGCACGCTGCGCAACCGGCGCAGCGGCAAGGGCTATCCGGTGTTTGCGGGACAGGCGGGGGGCCGCCGCTTCGGGATCGTGACCAGGCCCGCGAAGGGACGGCGCGGGGGCGACATCGTCGCCGTGCGCCCCGTGCGCACCGCCCGCCCGCGCTGAACACCAACCTTCTTTCGCGATCCGAGGCACGCATGTGGACCACGCGCGACGGATACACGCTCCAGCTGCCGCACGACAGCCTCCACACGATCCTCTCGCGGCTGCGCCCGGAGCAGCTCCGCGGCATCACGGGCGGCCCCCTCGCGGGCGATCCCGGTCCACTCCTCGTGCGGGCGGTGGGGCGCGCGGCACAGGCGGCGCGGCGCACGCCGGAGACGATTGGAGGCCAGAACGGCCCTCCGCTTCCCGTCTTCTCGGCCCCCGGCTTCCGCCTCCTGGTGCGCCCCAGGGGGCCCACCGAGGGCGAGATCCTGATGGTGCGCCCGGAGGATGAGGCGGACGCCGAGCTCGTCCCCGTGGGCGCGTCGGGCTCCACGCGACCGTACAAGCACCCCAGGACCGGCAAGTCCCAGGACCTCCGCGTCCGGGGCGCGAGAGTGCAGATCACATGGAAGCAGCTCCCCCTCGCCCAGGCGCGGAACCTGGGCGTGACGGACCCCAGGAAGGTCGTGTACGTCCTGGCGAAGCGCACCGCGGCGCCGGAGACGGTGAACGGGAAGACGAAGAAGTCGGCGCGCGAGCTGGGCGGCACTTACCTCCGCCCGCTGTACGTGGGCGAGACGAAGGAGCAGGACCGAATGCGGCCGCGCATCGACGTGCTCCGTGCGTTCGACGTCGACTTCGCTCCCTACGTGGTCTGCGTGGGAACGATCGCCGCGCTCCCCAGCCAGAGGGTGCAGCAGCAGCCCAAGGACCGCGCCTTCGCCCCGACGAACGCCGCCGACTTGCAGCTCCTGCGCGAAGACGTAGAGCACGTTCTGGTGCGCATCCTGACGAATACCGGCTACGAGCTGACCGTCCGCACCCCCAGGAACCCGGTCTGGATCAACGACCTGGGAATCTCGGTGAGCCACGTCAATCCGCCCGCGTTCCTGGACCCCAGGGGCGTCTCACTCGGCAAGCAGGCGACGCCGTACGAGATTGCCCCGATCGGTTGGGGCTGAGGCGCTTCGGGCTGACGGCAACATGCAACCAGGAACAGCAATCTCACGCAGAGCCACAGAGGCACAGAGAGGGCTTCTGCGCCTTTCCTCTGTGTCTCCGTGTCTCTGTGTGAGCCCGCTGTTGCAGTTCTCCGCGCCTCCACGTCTCCGCGTGAGGCCCGCCGTTAGGGGAATGCGCCGATGATCATCGACTGCCACTGCCACGCCGGCACCGGCGACGGCCTCACGGGCCCGTGGGACACCTCGGCGCCGCTGGACGGCTACCTGCGCTGGGCGCGGGAGTACGGGATCCGGCGGACGGTGATCTTTGCCGCCTTCCACTCCGACTACCTCGCCGCGAACCGGCAGGTGGCGGCGATCGTGCGCGCGAGCCCCGACCGGTTCTGGGGCTTCGCCTTCGTGCACGCGTCGCGCGACCGCGGGCGCGTGGCCGCGATGGTGCGCGAGGCGGTGGAGCGGCACGGCTTCCGGGGGATCAAGGTGCACCGCCACGATGCGCGCATCAGCCGCGAGATCTGCGAAGCCGCGCGCGCGTACCGCCTCCCCGTGCTCTACGACGTCATGGGCGAAGTCTCGGCCGTGGAGCTGCTGGCGCGCGAGTACCCGGACGTGCGCTTCATCATCCCGCACCTGGGGAGCTTCGCGGACGACTGGCGCGCGCAGGTGGCGCTCGTGGACCCGCTGATCCGCTATCCCAACGTCTACACCGACACCTCGGGCGTGCGCCGCTTCGACCTGCTGCAGGAGGCTGTTGGACGCGCGGGTGCCCGCAAGTTCCTCTTTGGGTCCGACGGCCCCTGGCTCCACCCCGGCGTCGAGCTGGAAAAGATCCGCGCCCTCCACCTATCGGACGAGGACGAGCGGCTGGTACTGGGCGGCAACCTCCTGCGCCTGACCGCACGCGTTCGCCCCCCGCGCGCCGCCGCCGCCATCGAAGGCCCGCCCCCCGTCCCCGCCGGCGCGCACGAACGTCCCGCCCCCTCCGATCCCTGGGAGGGCGAAGCGTTCATCCCCTGACCATCCACTTCCTGAACGGAGCGCCACACGTCCCCTGCCCCTGCATCGAACTCTGGCGCGGAGTGAAGGAAACGACCACCGCCGCTACGTGCGATCCCGCCCATGTTCGGTAGGCCGCCTGCGTCCCTGCGTACCTGGTTCCGAACATTGGATGGATCGGTGCGCAGGGGAGAGCCCGTCTCCTTCACTACGCGCCACAGCATCCTGCTGCAAACCCGGTGATGGAGGTGGGGCGCTCCGTTCAGGAAGTGGTGCGGGTCAGGCGCTCAGGAGCCACAGAAACCCTCCTGCGGTTCTTTCCGTGCCCCTCCGTGTCCCTGTGTGAAACAGCCGCTCAGTTCGCCGCGGAGCCCGCCGAGCGCCCCCCGTTCTGCGCCTTCCTCATCTGCAGCGCCCGGTCCGTGACGCCCAGCCGCTGCGCCGCGCGCTGCAGGTTTCCCGCCTCGTCGCCCACCGCGATGCGGATGGCCGTCTCCGACGCCAGCCGCCCGATCTCCTTCAGCCCCAGCCCGTGCGCCAGCGCCCGCCGCAGCGAGCACTCCAGCGCGTCGTCCGGCCACCCGCCCGCGGACTCCGCCCCGTCCATCGGCCGCTCGTCCTCGGGAAGGTCGCCCAGCGTGATGGCGCCCTCCCCCACGTGCCGGTACGCGATGCGCGCCGCGAGCTGCCGCAGGTCGCGCACGTTGCCGGGGTAGGCGCGCCGCAGCAGGAAGTCGCGCACGGCGCCGTCCAGCTCCGGCACCGGCCGGCCGGAGAGGAACTTCCCCAGGAAGTGGAGAAAGAGCGGCACCACGTCTTCCGGGCGGTCGCGCAGCGGGGGAACGCGGCAGGTGACGCTCGCGATGCGGTAGTAGAAGTCCGAGCGGAAGCGCCCGCGCGCCACCTCCTCCTGAAGGACGCGGTTGGTGGCGCACACCAGCCGGAAGCTGCTCTGCTGCCAGGCGTTGCCGCCCACCCGCTTGTAAGTGCGTTCCTGAACCGCGCGCAGCAGCTGCGCCTGGAGCACCAGCGGAAGCTCACCTATCTCGTCCAGGAAGAGCGTCCCGCCGTCCGCCAGCGCGAACGCGCCGTCGCGCACCCCCACCGCGCCGGTGAACGCGCCGCGCTCGTGTCCAAAGAACTCGCTCCCCGAGAGTTCCGGGACCACGGTGGTGCAGTCCAGCACCACGAGGTCCCGCTTGCGGGGGCGGGTGTCCAGCGAGTGCACGAGGTTGGCGATCAGCTCCTTTCCCGTCCCGCTCTCCCCCGTCACCAGCACGGGCGCATCGGTAAAGGTCGCCACCTCCACCACCTGGCGCAGCACGGAGCGCCACACGGGGCTGCGCCCAATGAGGTTGTTCTGCACCAGCGGCGATGCCACCAGCCGGTCCACCGCGCTCCACCGCTGGAAGCGTGCGGCCACCTCGGTCGCCAGCGATGGCCTGCCGCGCGCCAGCACGTCCGAAGCGCCGGCGCGCAGCAGGTGCCACCCCGCGCCGTCCGCCAGCGCGGCCGGGCTCGCGGCCACGGCCAGCACCCGTTCCGCCCCCCCGCGGCTCGCCTCGTGAATGCACTCGTACAGCTGGTCGCTCACCTCGCTGAAGGCCACGATCCCAGGACCTTCGGGCTCGTCCCGGTCGCGCGGCACGGGGGTGAGCCCCGCCGCGGCGAGCTCTGCGGGGAGCGGGTCGGACGCGGCGGCCCCCGCATCGAAGGGGTGGTACCAGAGACAGAGCGTGCTCACGCAGCGCAGGCGGGCTGGCGGAGAAGACGCGGACTGCCAGGTGCCGTACGTGCGGTACACACGCTGGCGGGACCGGTCTCCGAGCATTCGGCGTTCCGCGCGCCAACCGGCGGGCCTTAGTACTGGTATGCTCGTTCCCGCAACCCTTTTAGGCCTTTCTCGCGCGCATCGGCCGCGCGCCGCCGGAACCGGGGCCGGGGCAACAAAGGGACTCCCACCGTGGCATCGACGCCCCACCCAACTCTTTCGCTCGCGGAGCAACGCTTACTAAATCGGACAGCGGATGAAGTATCCCCTTGCGCAACTGTTCGCGAACTTTAGGGCGCACCACAGATCGGATGGCCCCGAATTCGCCGCGTGCGCCGCCGCGGATGAGTGCATAACCATCGAGACGGTTGAAGTCAGCGTGGATCTGTCATTCGACGAAGTGAACCGCCTGGTTGCCGCCGCGAACACCGCGCGCTGGCGGAGCGCCGATGTGGACGATGAGCCCGCCGCCTATGCCGAACGCCGGCTTCACGAGCTCTTCGCGACGCGCCACACGCTTGCGGTATACGGCACGCTAGCGCCCGGCCGGCCCAACCATCACGTCGTCGCGCCGCTCGGCGGCGACTGGACGGACGGGGTGATCGAGGGCGATCTGTTTCCTGAGGGATGGGGCGCGACGCTCGGTTACCCAGCGTGCCGCCCGCGTGCCGGGGGACCCTCCGTCCCCGTGAAGGTACTCTCCGCTCCCGCACTGGCGGCGGCCTGGCCGGCGATTGACCGTTTCGAGGGCCCCGGCTACCGGCGGATTCTGGTGCCCGTCCTCACGCGCGAGCGGCGCCTGTACACCGTTGCCAACCTCTACGCCGCCGCTGGGTAGTATCCCGCGGCTACGAACCCCGCCGACGCGTCGGTGCGCTGAGTGGAAATCCGAAGCTCAGGGGCTCGCGGCTGCCGCTACGCTATGGCCATCGCCCGCTGCATCCCCCCTGCGAGCGCGGGATCGTGATCCTCCAGAACGTCCTCCTTCGCCGAGGCCAGGATTCCGCGGACGACCTCTGAACGGTTCTTGATGCCGACCATCTCCGCCATCTGATCGACCGCCACTAGGATGTAACTCGGCACACGCACGGAAACGTCCTGGTCAGCCGCCCCCTGGGCGAGGTCGTCCGCGAGGGGGTTCTTGACTTGCTGCGCAATCCGGGATTGTTGCCGAACCCGTGCAGCAGGTACTTCAGCACGGGGGATTTGCCATTCTCCCAGCCGTACGCGACACGGTCGATGAGGAGGTAGCGCCGTCGTGCCCACCGTCGGTAGGGCGATAGTGCCTACGATCACCACACTCACCCAACCAAGTGCTCTGTGGCCCAACTGGACCGTAGAACTCGCCGTTCTGTTGCCGCACCATCTTCGGTTCATCACTGATGTTGTCCAGACGTATTGCTCGGTTCAAAACAAAGCTCTTATGACCTTCAACCGGTCCGTCCTCCACTCGTTGACGGCTCGGATGAGCGGCTTATCTGGGTGTACCGTACTTGCGCTCCTTCGTCAGCACCGCATTCCGGATCAGGGGATCAACCCTACCGAACCAATGCTCAATGGGATAGGCGCCGATTGGTCGAATCCCATGCTTACCTCGGGATTCCTCCGCGGAGCGCAATACCTTCCTATTCGCTACACGGAGCGGCTGGCAGAGGCTGCGATTGAACCCTCGGCAGGAAGCAAGGGGGACGCATACGAAGAACTCCGGCGCAATCTTGCTCCAGAGCCCCTTTCAACCTGACGGACGCTGTTTCACCTCGCTGTGGCACCTGGGGCACCTGGGCTAGCTACTGTCAAGGTCTGCTATCTCGCTCATCTTTCAGATTGGTTCTAGGGGCTGGTTCCTCGGCACTACAATCGTCACCCAAACCTCGTTGCTATTGGGAATGGCGACCACCTCCTCCCCGCTACCTAGTGTCCATCCGGAAACTCGGAAGCGAGGCGGGGGCAAAGAGATGACGGCGCACCCGGGTGTGTTGGATCTCGCGCGGAAGGCGTAGGTTTGGGTTGCGAAGCTCAAACCACCTTACGCGGAGCACACTCGAATGCGCC
>DASVQP010000088.1 GCA_036389135.1 Longimicrobium sp. | reverse complement strand
GGAACCCGGCCCTGCGTGAAGCGGCAACCGGCGTGCG
Organism: Longimicrobium sp.; assembly: GCA_036389135.1. Classification (NCBI taxonomy): domain Bacteria; kingdom Pseudomonadati; phylum Gemmatimonadota; class Longimicrobiia; order Longimicrobiales; family Longimicrobiaceae; genus Longimicrobium; species Longimicrobium sp. Next base: position 2,011 of record DASVQP010000088.1, on the reverse strand, counting down.
TGGGAGGTCCGGTCAGCCGCGCCCTTATGTCCGGCCTGCTGCGCGGCACCTGCCGCTGGCTGGCCATCATGGGTGTGCGCATGCGTGTCAGGCGCCAAGCTGTTCGGCGTGCTCGAGGCACACGACTCTCACCGGCCTTTGCCTGAAACTGCTCGACCTGCAGCCCTTCCCATCACGCCGTTCAGCGCTTGCCGCCGGATCGTGCGGGCTCGCGCCCGCCGCCTACCATGCGCGCCCGTGCGTCACGCCGTTGGCGCGGCCGGCGCGACGCCGCCCCTCGCGCGGTAGACCTCGTGGCGCGCCATCACCGCCCAGGCGATGCGCGCCATCTTGTTGGCCAGGGCCACCGTCACATGCCGAACAGGACGCCGCTCCAGCAGCCCCCGCACCCACGCCCCCGCGGCGCTGTTCCACCGCCCGGCGCGGCACACCATCGAGGTGGCGCCGAGCACCAGCAACGTCCGGATCTCCCGGTTGCCCGCCTTGGTGATCCGGCCAAGGCGGGTCTTGCCGCCGCTCGAGTGCTGGCGCGGCACCAGCCCCAGCCAGGCCGCGAAATGCCGCGCGCTCTTGAAGCCCCCGATGCCGTCCCCGACCGTGGCCGCGGTCAGCGAGGCGGTGATCGGCCCGATGCCGGGGATCGTGGCCAGGCGTCGAGCCGTGTCGTCGTGCCGAGCGTGCGCGACGATCCGCCGCTCCAGGCCCTCGATCCGCTCCGCCGTGGCGCGACGGCGCTCGCGCAGTTCAACGAAGGCTTTGCGTGCCTGCTCCGGAATGCCCTCGTCCTCCTCCACCAGCGCCACCAGCTCCTCGAGCTTGTCCATGCCCTTCGGCACGACCAGGCCGAACTCGGCTGCCAGCCCGCGCATGGCATTGGCCAGCATGGTCTCTTGCTTGACCAGCAGGGACCGCACCGAATGCAGGGCAAGGACGCCCTGCTGCTCCAGGCTCTTCACGGCGACGAACTTCGCGTCGGGCCGGGACGCGGCGGCGCAGATCGCCGCGGCGTCCGCCGGGTCGTTCTTCTTGCCCCGCTTGACGAACGGCTTCGTCGCCTCGGACGCGATCAGCTTCACCTCGTGGCCGAGCCCGCCCAGCACGCGAGCCCAGTGATGGGCTGCACCGCACGCCTCCATCACCACGGTGCAGCGCGGCTGCCGCTCGAAGAAGGCGACCAGCTCGTCGCGCCGCAGCTTGCGCTTGAGTTGGACCTCGCCCCGCGCGTCGACGCCATGGAGGTGGAAGATGGACTTGGCGGTGTCGATGCCGATCATGCTGATGCTCATCGCGGGCGGCTCCCTTGATGCGGATCCTGACGACCGCACCTTGGCAAATCGATGCCGTTGGGGGCCGTCCACCCCAGCTGTTTGAGTGCGCCTCTGCGCCCGATCCCCATCTGATCCCTGGTGAAACCATGATCCGCCCGGCGGGGCGGGGTGAAGGGAAGATGTGGACCAAGGCGCATCGGGCGCGGCACGACGCGCGCCTGAAGGAGGTTGTGTCGATGCACGCCGTCGGCCAGGTGGCGCGGTGGCTGGAGCGCGCGGACCCGCCGCGCAGCGCGCGGGCGACGCCCTATGCGGCGGTGGTGCGCGGGCTGGCCTGGCACCTGCGGGTGGGCGGGGCCTGGCGGGCGCTGCCCTCCGGCCTGGTGCATTGGCGCACGGCCTACGGCTGGCTCCGGCGCTGGCTGGGGCTGGGCCTGTTCGAGGCCCTGCTGCGCCAGGTCGCGGGGCTGCGCCGCCGCGCTGCGGGCCGCAAGCCCGAGCCCCGCCTGGCCGTCATCGACACCCAATCCGTCGAGTGCATCCCCGTGCGCGGCCCCCGCGGCTACGACGCGGCCAAGAAGGTGCTCGGGCGCAAGCGCGTGGCCCTGGTGGACGCGGACGGCACCTGGCTGGCCGTGGCCGTCGTGCCCGCGAACGTGCAGGACCGGGACTGCCTGGACGCGCTGACGCCGGGCAAGCAGGCCTGGCCGAGCCTGCGCGAGGCGGTGCTGGACGGCGCCTTC
>DASVQP010000087.1 GCA_036389135.1 Longimicrobium sp. | reverse complement strand
TGCTGCGAAGTCAAGGCGGAGTAGAAATCCATGTACAACATGTTTTCGGTGAATCCAACGATTTTGGATACGAAAGTCCAGCAATGGCGCCAATTCCGTCTCTCGCGTGTAGCTTTCACTGTCGAACGCCTACTGTGTGAGCCCATCTGTTCTCGTTGTTTCTCTTCTGCGTCTCTGCGCTTAGGCGCGGGCCGGCGACGGTGCGGGCTCATCACCCGCACCCCATCGCGCGCTGCGTCGCCTCTCCATCACCACCGTCTCGTTCGCCTCCCCCTCCGTGATGTAATAAACGGGTCTGTCCAGACATCTACATCTTATGCCGGGGACGACGTCTCCCCCTGCACTCACCGGCTCGAACCGGCCCCGGGTACACCCGTGGCGTGATGAATACGACTTCTGTAGGCGTCGAAATCGCGGCAACGTCTTCGACGTCGGGCGGTTCCAGCTGGTCAACATTCCGGGCTGCTGACGCAGCGGCGGCTACGTGGTGGCCGAGATTTACGTCACATGGTAGCCGCGGGATGTAAAGAATTCGACCTGGCCTGGGCGTTCCAATGCAGGGGCGCCGCCGTCCACCACCAGCGCCACGACCCGAAGGCCGCTCATGCGCCGTGCCCCGCTGCTCCCCGCGCTCTTCGTCGCGCTGATCGCCGCCTGCGATGGCGCACCCGTAGAACCGGCGGGGCCGGTCCACGTGACCTCCGTCGACACGCCCCGTCCCGGGCAGCTCGCGAACGTCCGCGGCTCTGGCCTCACCCGCCTGCTCTCGCTCCTGCTCGACGGCGTGGAAGCGACGGAGCTCGTCGCCAGGTCCGACAGCGTCGCCGAGCTCCGGGTGCGCGCGGTTAATGTGTCGGCCATTGGATCGGCGCCGGTCGGCGCCGTCGTATACTTGCCGCCGAGCGTCTCGCTTCGCCGGGCCGGGTCACGCGTACTCACGGAAGACGACCCGCGCTGCCTGCGCCTGCCGGCAACCGACGAGGACCACGTGCTGAGCGCCGCCAACCTGGCGATCCCGACGGCGGAGGTGGTTTCCCCGCGGATGCTGGTCTCCGTCCGCCTCCTGGGCGCTCGCATCGTCCGGCGCACGGGGACCGCTGGCACCATCCTCCGCGCAGGGTGCCGGCACGCCGCTGGAGCGCGCGATGCCCGGATTGGCCGCGCTGGCGGGCAACTACTCGCAAGCGCCGGCGCCCTTCGACCCGCGCTATGCGACGGCGGCCGCCGGGGACACGCTGCGCTTCGCCGATCGGTTCTCCGGGCAGCCGGGGATCTGCCATAAGCTGGCGGAGTCGGTGCCCAGCCCCCAGGCGAAGGTCGTCGCCGTCTCGGGCCGCGTCGCCGTCGATCTGCGGCACCCGTTGGCCGCGGCGTACCTCGACCCGGTGAAGGCCGGCTGGCTGCGCGATGCTGCGGCGACGCCGGACCGGCTGCTGCTGCCGACCATGCGCTCGCTCTTCGCAGACGACTTCCAGCCTTCCGCGGGCGGCGGCGGGCGCTTCTACGTGCTGCTCGGCTCGCACCAGTTCGGCACCGGCTTCGCCTGCGACGGGCCGCTGCCGACCGTGAACGTCGCCAGCCAGGCGAGCTGCCCGCGTGCGTCCGAGATGGTGGTCAGCCTCCACAGCGCCGAGCGGTTCGCAATGCCGCAGAACCAGAATGTGAGCTACGCGGCGGGGATGTTCCTTCACGAGTACGCCCACAACGCCTGCCAGCCGCCGCGACCGCACGGCCAGCATCCTGAGCGAGCGGGCTGGCCACGCTCGCTGATGGAGACGATCAGCCGCATCGGCTCGGGGAGACGGGCCACGCGGGATCTCGCTGGAGCTCGTGTCGATGGCGCCGGCGGCGCGCATCGTCCGGCTGACCCGGCTGCGCTGAGCGGCTGCCCCGGCGGCTACCGGCGGCGCAGCGTGGTCGAATTGACAGAGGCAGGAGTTGCGCGGCGGCTGGAGAAAATCATTCACCAGGCAGGATCGTATGAAGAAGCTTCCGATCATACCGGTTCTGGCGGCTGTGCTGTTTGCCGCCGCATGCGACGGCGATCCGTCCGGCGCGCCGGTGCCTGTCGGCAGCATCACCCTGCAACCCGCGCCATTGCTTCTCGTAGCCGGGAGCACCGGCCAGCTCACGGCGATCTTTCGCGACGCGAGCGGCGCCGTGCTCACCGGCCGCGAGGTCTCCTGGTCCACCAGCGCGCCTAACATCGCCACCGTGAACCAGGGGTCGATATCAGCGATGACGCCGGGCGTGGCCACCGTCAGCGCGACGAGTGACGGGATCACGGCACGGGTGGAGGTCACCGTCACGCTGCCCGTGGCCACGGAGCTGTTCACGCGCCCATTCTCGGGAAACTTCCCCGTGAGCAGCCCTTTCGATCACGACGTGCCGCTGCAGTTCCAGACGCAGTACAACAACGGGATACTGCGGGCGTTCTGGGGCGAGGACGTGAGCGGAATCGACGGGCACAACGGCTACGACTGGGCCCTGCCCACAGGTACGCCGCTGCGCGCCGTGGCGCCGGGTCAGGTGCTGTTCGCCGGCAGCGAGACTCCCTTCTTCTGCCCGCTGCTCAACTCCACCGTCGCGGGGCTGTGGGTGCAGCTCGAGCACCTGCTGCCCAGTGGCGAAACGGTCCGCACGCAATACGGCCACTTCAGCCAGCTGAGCGTCTCGAGTGGCCAGATGGTGACGGCGGGGCAGGTGATCGGGCAGTCTGGGAATACGGGGTGCAGCACCGCGCCCCACCTGCACTTCACGACGCTGCGCAAGCGTGCGAGTGGAGCCTGGAGCGCCACGGACCCGTACGGATGGACCGCTCCGTTCACCGATCCGTGGAGCACGCACTCGCTTGGCGTGCCGAGTCAGGAGCTGTGGGGCGCAGGGAGCCGCGTCCAGCTCTATCGCGAGATCGGGTTGCCCCCGTTCAATGGGAATGGAGAGCAGTGGCCCGTCGGGATCGCACGCATCCGCTTCATGGGTGAGAACGATGCGTCGAATCCGAACAACGAGTTCGTCGAGATCGTCTCCGACGCGCGCTACGCAGGGTCGTCGCACGACGTGAGCGGCTACCGGCTCCGCAACAACGCGGGAGACGAGTTCAGCTTTCCGGCAGGCTTCCGCATCGAGGCGGGGAGGAACGTGCGCATCTTCAGCGGCTCTGGCGTCGGCACGCCGACCGAGCTGTACTGGGGTCGCGCCGCGCCCGCCTGGGGCAACCGCGGTGACTGCGTGCGCGTTCTGTACCCGGGCGGCACGCGGTGGACCTGGCGGTATGGCAACTCGAACGGCTGCCCCGAGCCCTTCGACGGCACCCTGGCACGCGCGGTCGGCTCGGCACCGGCGCCGATGCCGCTGGACTGGTCGCCGCGTGGCGCCCCGCAGCACTAGTCGCCCCGGGCGAAGGGCGGATCGGGCGGTTTCCGGCTGATCGGCTTTCCGCGCTGCTCCCGACGCGCGCCGCCGTGTTGATGAAACGCGCAGGAGCGTTGATGACTCGGTTGTTCGCCGCTGCACTCCACCCACCAAACACACGGGGATCCATGCGTGAACGTGTATCCTTTTGCCTGCGTCGTCCCGTGAGACGCGCGCGCGGCGGCTCCGGCAGATCGATTACCATCACGGCCGCAAGGATCGCCTGCCTCGCGGGTCTGCTTTCCTGCAGCGATGAGCCGACTGCGCCGCCCGTCACTCCTCCGGTTACGCCTCCCGCGGAACAGGAGATCCCGATCAGCGGCGCCGCGGTGCCGGGAATGGGATCCTACGATCAGGCGATCGCCGGTTTCATGCGGAAGTACGCCATTCCCGGGGGCGCGGTCGCCGTGCTGCGCGACGGCAAGCTGATCTATGCGCGAGGCTTTGGCTACGCGGATGTCGCGGCCAAGACGCCGGTGCAGCCCGACGCGCTCTTCCGGATCGCCAGCGTGTCCAAGCCGATCACCAGCGCCGCCGTCATGACGCTGGTGGAAGAAGGCAAGCTCAAGCTCGACGATCGCGTGGCGCCACTCATCGCGCACCTCACCCCTGCGCCGGGAGCGACGGTCGATCCGCGGTGGGAGCAGATCACCATTCGGCATCTGCTCAACCACACCGGGGGCTGGGATCGCGCCAAACCGAATGGCGGATTCGATCCCATGGATCGGCCGGGGATCGCCGCGGCCGCGGTCAACGCGCCGGCTCCCGCTTCCGGTGAAACGATCATCCGCTACATGAAGGGAATGCCGCTCGACTTCAATCCGGGCGAAAGGTACGTCTACTCGAATTTCGGCTACGCCATTCTCGGCCGCGTGATCGAGCGTTTGAGCGGCATGCGGTACGAGGATTACGTGCGCGCACGCGTGCTGCTGCCGGTGGGCGCCAATCGCACGCGGTCGGGCAAGACGCGCATGGGCCACGCGCTCGCAGGCGAGGTGAAGTACTATCTGCCGGGGGAACCCGGGCTGGGCATGACCGCGCCGATGGTGCCGTCCGTGTTCCCGGGCGAAGGCACGGCGCCCATTCCGTACGGCGGCTTCCACATCGAATCGTTCGATGCAAGCGGCGCCTGGGTCTCGTCGACCGTCGATCTCCTGCGATTCCTTGCCGGCGTCGACGGCCGCGCCAATCGCCCGGACATCCTCAGCGCCGCAATCGTCTCGGAGATGACCAGCAGTGGCCCCACGGTCTGTGCCAGTGGCGCGTGCTACTACGCATTCGGATGGCTGGTTCGCCCAGCCCAGGGCGACGCCACCTGGTCGCACGGGGGAGCGCTGCCCGGCACCACGAGCATTCTCGTGCGCTCGTACCACAACTTCTCGTGGGTCGCGCTGTTCAACGCCCGCTCCTGGACGCCCAACTTCGACAACGAGCTCAACGCCGCGCTATGGGATGCGCTCGCGGGCGCCACATCGTTTCCGGCGCACGACCTGTTTTCGACCTTCCCGTGACGTGAGCCGCGGAGCCGTCTGAGAGCGCAGCGTACCAGCCACTTTGGAGAGTGTGGATGAAACCGGCAAAGGCAATCGTCGCCGTGACGCTGGCGGCAGCGGCGTTCCTGGCGTGCGGCGATAACCCGGTCGAACAGGCCGGCGATCCGCAGCTCACGCTTTCCCCGGACAGCGTGGTCGTGGGCGTATACGAATCGTCCGCGCTGAACGCCACGGTGCGCAACGCCGGCGGGGCGATCCAGTACGTCTCTCGCGATCAGAGTGTGGCTACCGTGAACGCCAGCGGCGCCATCAGCGCCGTGGCGGCAGGGTCCACTTACGTCGTCGCCGCGCTCCTGGACCGCCCGGAGGTGCGTGACTCCGTCCGGGTTCGCGTGCACGCCGACTCGTGTACGGGCGCACGCCCCGACTTCGGCGGGATGGCCACCGCGGAAGACCGAAAGCTGTTCAGCTACGACGTCGATGCACCGCTGAATCTGCAGAAGACGGCCGAATCCACGATCAATGGCGTGGAGGTCAGCAACATTTCCTTCAGCAGTCCGGACGGCGGTCTGGTGAGCGGAAAGATGTGGGACCCGGTCACGCGCGCGGGTCTCCGCCCCGGCATGGTGCTGATGCACGGGCTGCCCGGCGATGCGAGCTCCGTTACGTTCCAGGCGCAGAGCTACGCACAATACGGTGCGGTAGTAATCGCGATCGATGCGCCCTGGAATCGCCGCGCGACACCGCCCTACCTGACGATAACCGAGCAGGATCGGACCGAGCAGATCCAGGTGATCAAGGACCTGCAACGCGCCGTGGACGTGCTGCGCTCACGTCCCAATGTAGACGATGACCGCATCGCCTTCGTGGGCTTCAGCTGGGGCGGCGCGACGGGTGCGCTGTTCGCCGGCATCGAACGGCGCCTCAAAACGGCGGCGCTCGTGGTGGGGCACGGCGGCCAGGTCTCGCACGCCACCGGCCCCGAAGGCTTCAAGCTCATCTCCGGTTTCCCGTGTGCCAGACGCGTCGCCTGGATTCGAGCGATGGCACCCATAGAGCCGATCCGGTTCGTCGGGCACGCCAACGTCCCGTTGCTGCTGCAGAACGGGACGGCGGACCCCTTCATACCCGCTGCCGACGCGGCGGAGCTGCACGCAGCCGCGCCGCAGCCCAAAACGGTTCGCTGGTATACGGCGGGACACAACCTCAGCCAACAAGCCTTGTACGACAGGCATGATTGGCTGGTGGAAACGATTGGTATCGACCCCAGACAGCCCGCACCCACGGCTAGCAAAGCGGTTCGATGAAGCATCACACAGAGACACAGAGGGAACGGAAAGGCCACAGGAGGTTCCTTCTGCTTTTCTCTCGGTTGCCTCTGTGGCTCTGCGTGAGGCCATCTGTTCACTTTTTCTTCGACACGGAGGACGCGATGCGGATCGTTGCTGCCCTTGCCCTGCTGGCCTGCGCCGCGTGCGGCGCCGGCGAGCCCAACGTACTCGGACCGGACACCGCCCAGGCGTCGCCCGACTCGGCCTTCGTTGCCGCGCTCCGCGCGCACCTCGAGACCGTCACGCAGGCGGGCCAGTTTTCCGGCGCCGTGCTCGTCGCCCGCAACGGACAAACGGTGTTCGAGGGCGCCTACGGCCTCGCCGACCGGGAGCGGAACATCCCGAACACGCCGCTCACGCAGTTCCGCGCCGGGTCTATGTACAAGATGCTGACCGCGGTCTCCGCGATGCAGCTCGTGCAGGCCGGAAAGCTGCGCCTGGACGTGCCGCTGGGCACCTACCTCACGGACTACCCGAACGCGGACGTGGCGTCCAAGGTCACGCTGCACCACCTGCTCACCCACACCGGCGGCACGGGCGACATCTTCGGGCCGCAGTTCGTGGCGAACCGCACCCAGCTTCGCAACACGTCGGACTACCTCCAGCTTTACGGCACGCGCGGCCTGCAGTTCGAGCCGGGGGCGCAGCACGTGTACAGCAACTACGGCTTCATGCTTCTCGGCGCCGTCGTCGAGCGGGTGGGCGGAATGGGCTACGACGACTACGTCGCCTCACGCGTGCTCGCGCCGGCGGGGATGACGGCCACCGGCACGGCACCGGAGGACTCGCTCGTGCCGGGGCGGTCGGTCGGCTACATGCGGCAGGGGGGGGCGTCCGGCCCGCTCGTGTCGAACGCGCCGACGCTGCCCTACCGCGGCACGCCCGCGGGGGGCGGGTACTCCACCGTGGGGGACTTCGCGCGCTTCGCCGTCGCGGTTCGCGAGCGCCGGCTCCTGGACTCGGCGCACACGGCGCAGCTCCTTGCCGGCAAGGTTCCGGTCAACCCGACGATTCAGTACGCCTATGGGTTCATGGACCGCATGGTGGGCGGCCGGCGGTTCGTGGGGCACGGCGGGGGCGCGCCGGGGATGAACGGGGACCTCGTGTTCGAGCCGAACGGCGGGTACGTGGTCGTCGTTCTGTCGAACTTCGACCCGCCGGCCGCGACACAAGTGGTGGGCTTCATCCTCAACCGCCTTCCGGCCACGCCCGCCGGGGGCTGACGAGGCGCAGAGAGAACTGCAACTGCATGGCTCACACAGAGCCACAGAGGAACAGAGAGAACCGCAAAAGTTTTTTCTGAAGCTTTCAGTTCCTTCTGTGGCCCCCGTGTGATGCTTTTCTCCGTTGTTCTCTCACTGCTTCGATGACCCTCTCTGGAGAGTGCTCATGAAACCGGTGATCGCGATGCTCGCTTTGTTCGTTTCCGCATGCACGGGGTCCTCGGCCACGGAGCCGGGCCCCACCGCCGATTCCTGTGCGGTCGCACGTCCTGACTTCGGAGGCGTGGCGACCGCCGCGGAGCGGGACCTGTTCGCGTACGACGCCAACGCGCCACTGAACCTGCAAAAGGCGGTCGAATCCACGAACAGGGGCGTGGAGGTCAGCACCATCTCCTGGCAGTCCGGACGGCGGATCGGCGACCGGATTGATGTTCGATCCGGTGAATCGCTCGGGTCTGCGCCCCGGCATCGTGCTCATGCACGGCATGCCCGGGACTGCGCGCGGCATGGCGAACACCGCGCAGATGCTCGCGGAGCACGGTGCGGTGGTGATCGCGATCGATGCGCCGTTTGCCCGCCGCGCCGGACAGCCCGTCCGGTTCAGCACCGCGGATCGGGCCGAGCAGATCCAGCTGATCAAGGATCTGCAACGCGCCGTCGACGTGTTGCGCGCGCGGCCCAACGTCGACGATGATCGCATCGCCTACGTGGGCATCAGCTACGGCGGCGCGATGGGTGCGCTGTTCGCCGGCATCGAACGGCGCCTCAAAGCCGCGGTACTCGTGGTGGGAGACGGCGGTCTCGTCTCGCACTTCACCGGTCCGGAAGATTCCAACTTCATGGCCAGCCTGCCCTGCGCGACACGCGCCGACTGGTTCCGGGAGATGGTACCCATCGAGCCGATCCGGTTCATTCCGCACGCATCCACCGCGCTGCTGCTGCAAAACGGACGAACGGACACCCTGGTGCCCCCGGCCGATGCGGAGGCGTTGCACACCGCCGTGCCGGAGCCCAGGACGATCCGCTGGTACGACGCGGGACACGGACTCAATCTACAGGCCGCGCAGGATCGGCATGATTGGCTGCACGCGCAGATTGGTCTCGATGCCCGGCAGTAGCCCTGTCGCTGTGTACGTCTGATGGCGTGGAGATCGGGCGGCGCCGCTCAGCCGGTTAGGCCGCGGGCCGAGGCGGGTGTGTGGTGCTGCGCCGACGAGAATCCGCTCAGGAACCCGGCTTCGCCCACCCGTTCTACGATCTTCGCGAGCCGGTCGGCGCCATTGAACCAGTTGGTACGCACCGCACGCTCCGCGACCTCCGCGTGCCCCGACTCGATCGCCGCAACGATCGCGTCGTGCTCCTCGAAGGTTTCCTCGAAGCCCTCCGAGCCGTGGAGCGGACCGTAGAAGTACTCGTACCGATCGAGGTGCGAACGCAGCCCGTCCAGCAGCAGGCAGAGGCGCGGCCCGGCGAGCCTGGCCCTCAGCAGCCCGTGAAACGCGTGGTGCAGCTCGAACAGCCGGTCCCAGTCAGGTGTGCGTTTCGTAGCCTCGCGCCGGAATGCCGCCTGCGCCTTCGCCAGCTCCGCCGCAAGCGCAAGCCGCTCGTCCGCATCGCAATCCTTCACGTTGCGGACGATGACGCCCTCCAGCGCGCCCGCCGCGGTGCCCAGCTCGCGCGCCTCGCCGGCCGTCATCGGCGCCACGGCGAGGCGCACCTTGGCGCCGTCGCTCGCCCCCGTCGGCACGAGCAGCCGCTCCTGTTGCAGGCGCCGCAGCGCTTCGCGGGCGGGCGTGCGGCTGACCCCCAGCTCCTTTGCGACGTCCGCCTCAGTGACTCGCGTACCCGGCAGGATCCGGCCGCACACGATAAGGGCGCGGACCTCGTCGTAGATCGCGAGCGAGACGGTCGCGGGAGCGTCGGTGCGGGGCATTCGGCTCGGGGAGGGGGGTGAGAGGTTGCCGGAAATTATCGGCGCCGAACGCCGCCCGCCATACCGGTGCAGTGACGGCGTCGGCGTCCTGAACGGCGCGTCACACAGAGCCACAGAGGGAAACGGAAAGAACGGAAGGAGCTCCGTGTGAGGCCATCCGTTCTCGTCCTGATGTACCAGGTGCGCGAAGTAAGCGGTGGGGTGGAAATATTGCCAGACGGTATGTATCTTGTTGTGGTGCCTGCACTAAAGTCGTCCTGGATACTGTGGCGCGCCGCGTCCCGGGGAGCTTCATCCATGGGCGGCCTCCATTCTTCCGACACGCGTGTAATGTCTTTGGGAACCAGACCGCGGCGTCAGTGCGCCGCGGCGCTTCTGTTGGCGGCGACTGCCGCATGCTCCGGGGATTCCACCGGGACGCCGGAGCCGGGCCAGCCCGGAGTCAACATCATATCGGGTGCGGCGCTGACGGACACGATCCTCGCCGTTCCGGCGTCGCCCCTGCGCGTGCGTGTGCGCGGAGCGGACGGCAAAGCACGTCCCGGGCTCGAGGTTCGGTTCCGCGGCGGATTAGACCTGGGGATGACCCTGGTAGACGGCGCAGGGCGGATGCTGGGGTTCGGGGTGGATACCACCGATGCGCAGGGCTACGCATCGGCCCTGGTGCGGTTTGGAACGCGCGCGGGTCCGGCGCACGTGATCGTAACCGTGCCCGCGCTGAGCGCCGAGGACACCGCGTCCTACACGGTGCTGCCCGGTGCTCCGGCCATCGTGTCCGTGGGGCCGGCCGACAGCGTGGTGTACGTGGGCGGCAGCTACCGTCTTCGGGCGGCCGTGACCGACCAGTCGTTGAACCCGCTCAACATGCAGCCGGTGTTCACCGCGCTTTCGGGCGCGGTAGCCGTGCGCGATGGCATCGTCAGCGGGGAACAGTTCGGCCGCGCGCGGGTGGTGGCCCGTTCTGGAACGCTCACCGACACGGTGGATGTGAGCGTGGTGCCGCGGGGAGTGCTCGCCGTGCGTACGTACAACGGCATCAACGGCACCGCGACGGACGTGGCGACCTTTCAGCTCGACGGGTCGCAGATGCGCGCGATCGCTCCCGGGCTCAACCGAACCGGGCGGCCGGCGCAGGGTGTGGCGTGGTCGCCCAACGGCGCGGAGGTGCTCCTCTCGCAAGCCACGGGTCTCACGCTGGTCGATCCCGCGGGCGCCGGATCGCGCATGGTCCTGGGGCAAGTGACTCGCGGTGCCCGTTTCTCCCGCGACGGGCAGTGGATCTACTTCAGCAACATGACCATCCTCTTCCGCGTGCGGCCGGACGGTTCGGGGCTGGAGCGGGTCAACCCGGCCCACGACACTCCTTACAACGCCACCTACAACTACGCGCCTTCTCCTTCGCCGGATGGACGGTACCTCGCCTACGTCGCGAACCCGAACTATACGGATGGTGAGACCTTTGTCCGGATCCTGGACCTGGCGACGCTCACGCGGGTGGGGTTTTCGCTGTCGGGGTCCAGCATCGGGTGGTCGCCGGCTGGTGACCTGGTCTACCACGACCGCAACGAGGTGCTGCGCCTCATTCGCCCGGACGGCACGCTGATCCGTGACCTGGGCGCATACGGCGGGCGCGTCGCGTGGTTCGACTGGAGCCCGGACGGGCGGTGGCTTCTGGTCGCGGCGGAGTGGGGCCCGCCGGTGATCCTGATCGACGTCACGACGGGGATGCGGCTGCCGCTCGCGTGGACGTCATCGATGAGCGAATCCGCCTGGCGCCCGTGAAGCGCCGACCGAGACACGCGGGGGCAGGTGAGGAAAGAAGGAGGGAGCCCCGCACCGGGGCTCCCTCCTCTTCGTTGGTCTTTCGGTTTTCCTCTGTGGCTCTGTGTGAGGCCCGTTGTTGTCGTTGTTACCTCTCCTCAGTCCGCTCGCAGCGCCTCGCTGGGCTGCACGCGGAGCGCGCGGCGGGTGGGCACCACGCAGGCGAGCATGCAGATGGCCAGCATGACCAGCGCGTTGGCCACGAGCAGCGCGATGTTCCCCAGCGTGAGGGCCGCGTCGGGGTCCCTCGGCGCGCCGTCGGGGCGGTGGCCGACCGCGACGTACGCCGCGGCCGTCACCAGGATGAACCCGATCATGATCCCGGCACCCACCTGCGTGAGCGGCTTGCGGAAGATGGCGGCGACGACGCGGGCGCGCGGGGCGCCCAGCGCCACGCGCACGCCGATCTCGCGGGTCCGCCGCGCCACGGTGAACGACAGCACCGCGTAGATGCCGGCGAGCGAGAGCAGGAGCACCACACCCGTCAGCAGGAGCGTGATCTTGAACCACATGCCGAGGAGCCAGAGCATCGCGCTGGTGACTTGGTCCAGGGGCTGGAGCTCCGTAAGCCGCAGCATGGGATCCACCTCGGCCGCGATCTCGCGGATGCGCGGGGCCAGCGACATCGGGTCGCCCGGCACGTGGACGATCATGTTGAGCGGGAGATCGCCGCCCGGTGCGGCCGGCAGGTACACCCCCGCCGCGCGCTCTTCGTCCAACGCGGAGGTCATCCCGAGATCCCTTACGACGCCGACGATCTCGTACCAGGGGGCAGAGGGGTCCGGGGTCTGCTCGCCGCGCTTAAGGAAGCGCACGTGCCGGCCGACCGGGCTGCGCCCCTGCAGCATGCGGTCGACGAACCCCTGGTCCACGATCACCACGTGCGCGTCCAGTCCGAGATCGGCGGCGCCGAAGCCGCGGCCGGCCAGGACCGGCGCCTTCAGCACGTCGAAGTACGAGGGATCGATGGACGCGGTGCGCACCAGAGGATTGGCCAGCGGCGGGCCGGCCGCCGCCGCGGGGCCGGAGGGGGCGTCCAGCTCGATCCGCCGCCCCCTGTGGTGGTCGAGCGGCACGACGTCCACAAAGGTGGCCCCCGCGACACCGGGCTCCGACTCCAGGCGCCGGCGCAGCGTCTCCACCGTCGCCGCGAAGCGGGCCATCCGCGCGGCCGAGTCCGCGCCCATCTCGGTGTCGAGCTGCACCCTCAGGTACTCCTGCGACGCGAACCCCGCGTCGAGCGAGCGCACCCGCACCGCCTCGCGCTGCACCGTGAAGGTGACCGCGGGGAAGGCGACCGTGAGGGCGACCTGCATGACGATCACCGCCGTCCACACCCCTCCAAACCGCACCCCGCCGCCACCGCCCGTGCCCTGCTTGAGGCTCGAGCCCAGGCCGCGGGTGATCTTGCGCGCGGGCACCATGCCGGCGATGGCGGCGCCGAGCAGGGTGAGCACGCAGGCGTAGAGCACGGCGGCGGGCGACAGGTTCACGTCGAACCAGAAGGGGAGCGCCCCCAGGTTGCGCTCCAGGAACTCGATGCCCCAATCGCGGAGCGCGAGCTGCGCCAGGGCCAGCCCCACCACGGCCGCCACGGCCCCCAGCACGAGCGCCTCGGCCACGAGCTGCGCCACGATGCGGCCGCGGCTGGCGCCCAGCGCGCTGCGCACCACCAGCTCGGACTCGCGCCCGGCCGCGCGCGCAAAGAGCAGCAGCGCCACGTTGGAGCAGATGACGACCAGGAGCATGATGGCGAACACGTTGAACGAGCCCATGAGGGCCATGTCCGCCTGCGACACGGGGAACGGGTCCGTGTATCCCGTGAGGTGCGGCTGCAGGTGGCGGTGCGTGTCTGGCCACTCGGCGGCGGCGCGGCGGCCCATGGCGGCCAGCTCCGTTCTCGCCTGCTGCATGGTGACGCCCGGCGCCAGGCGGCCGAAGACCTCGATGCCCGGCCCCTCGCGCGGTGCCGGGACGATGGCGTCCGGCTTGAACGGCGTCCACAGCTCGTGCGATACGGGAAACCCGAATCCTTTCGGCATCACGCCGACCACCGTCGCCTGCGTGTCGCCGAGCCGCACGGTGCGCCCCACGACGCCCGCGTCGCCCGCGAAGCGCGTCCGCCACACCTCGTAGCCCAGCACGGCCACCGGCGGCGCACCCGTCCGCTCGTCTCCCGGCACCAGGGCGCGGCCCAGGAGCGGCGGCGCGGGGGCGATGCGGAACGCCGAAGCGCTGATCTCCGCCGCGCGCAGCGGGCGGTCCGCGTCTCCGCCGGCAATCAGGTTGAGCGAGACGTCGCGGTAGGCGCCGAGATCGGTCACCGAGCGCAGGCCGCCGCGCCATGCGAGGAAGTCGCTCAGGGCACGCGGCTCCTCCTCGTTCGCCGAGGCGTCCCAGGTCCGGATGCGCACGATCCGCTCGGCGTCGGGAAGGGGGAGCGCCGGGTTCAGGAACTGGCCCACCAGCACAAAGGTGACGGAGCCGGCCCAGATTGCGAACGCCATCGCCAGCCCGCCGACTACCGTGAGCCCGGGATACTTCACCAGCATCCTGAAGCCGAGCTTGAAGTCGAGCGACAGCCCGCTGAGCCACGCCAGCCCCCGCCCGTCGCGCA
This sequence comes from Longimicrobium sp., assembly GCA_036389135.1. NCBI lineage: Bacteria > Pseudomonadati > Gemmatimonadota > Longimicrobiia > Longimicrobiales > Longimicrobiaceae > Longimicrobium > Longimicrobium sp. The sequence continues at coordinate 44,836 of DASVQP010000087.1, read as the reverse complement.
GCGCCTCCTTGTGCCCCTCCACCCCACCGAACGCGATCAGCGCCCGCCGCCGCGCCTCCACCGGCTCCAGCCCCTCCTCGCGGACGAGCCGCTCCGTCTCCATCTCGATGTGGAAGCCGATCTCCTCGTCCATCCGCTCCTCGGCCGCGCGCCCGCCGAAGAGCAGGCCGAGGCGCGCGCGGATTCCGTCGATCCATCTCATTGGGGTGCTCCGGAGGTGGCGTTTGCGGGGGCGTCGGTCAGGAGGTGCGGAGGACGGCTTCGAGGCCGGCGGCGAACTTCCGCCAGCTCTCCAGCTCCGTGCCGAGCGCGTTGCTGCCGGCGGCGGTGAGGCGGTAGTAGCGGGCGCGGCGGTTGTTCTCCGTCACGCCCCACTCGCTCGTGATGAAGCCGTCCTTTTCCAGCCGCTGCAGCGCCGGGTAGAGCGACCCCTGGTTCACCTCGAGCACTCCCTGTGTGATCTGCTGCACGCGCTGGCTGATCCCCCACCCGTGCATCGGCGCCAGGGAGAGCGTCTTGAGGACGAGCAGGTCGAGCGAGCCCCTGAGGGCGTCGATGTGCGGGCGTGGGTTCACGGTCGGCTCGGCGGGTGGGTTCCTATAGGCGTCTACAGTAAAGTGAGGGATGTTCCTGTCGGTGTCAACAGAAACGATTCCGGCGTATGCGGGCGGCTCGAAACCGCGCGTCACACAGAGCCGCGGAGGGAAACGGAGAGAAAGGAAGGAGGGGTTAGACGGTCGCGCCTGTCGCGGAGAGGACGGGGCGCATTTCGGCGGCGGAGGGGGCGAAGAGGGAGAGCTGGTCCGGGCCCGCGAAGAGGGTGGAGAAGTCCTCGGGAGTGAGGGCGCGGGCGAGGCGGGCGGCGAAGTGGGTGCGGAGCACGCGCGCGTAATGCTCCGCATCGTAGTCGCGCGGCGCGGCCCGCGCGGCTTCGTCCTGCGGCAGCACGGCGGCGCCGCCGTTCTGGGTGCGGTACACGTCCACGCGCTCGCCCACGCGCCACGAGGTGCGGCCGCTGGCGAGGAGCGCCTCGTACGCCAGCTCGCGGCGGCTGGAGCGCGTGGCGGCGTACGCGTCGGGCGACTTCGTCAGCCGGATGCGCGACGCGACGTGGGCGGCGGGGAGCTCGCGGCGGCGCAGGGCGCGCACCGTGGCGAGGTACGCCTCGCGCACGCCGGCCAGGTCGCCCGCGAAGAGGCGTTCGAGGGCGCGGCGCAGAAAGGCTTCCCCGAACGCCTCCGAGCGGCTGCTGCGGAAGGCGACGCCGCGGAGCGTCAGTGTGCCGTCGTAGCCCAGCAGCGCGTAGTTCTTGGGCTCGTGCGAGAGCATCGCCGCGTAGCGCCCCTCGAACTCCAGCTGCACGAGCGGCGGGAGGAGCGCCCCCACCTCCGCCACCACGCGCCGCTCGTCCGCCTCGCTCCACCCCTCGGGGACGGCGAAGTACACGCCGTCCGTGTCCGCCTCCAGCAGCGTGACTCCGCGCGCGGCCAGCTCGCGGCACATCAGCGCCAGAGTGTCGCGGCCGCGTCGCGTCACCTCGTTGGCGGCGTGCACGTCGGCGAAGCGCGTCAGGCCGGGGGCCGCCAGGTAGCCGTACGCGGAGTTGACGACCACCTTCATCGCCGCCGAGACCGCCTCGTGCGTGTGCCGCTCCGCCGAGTTGGGGGGCGCCGCCCGGGCGCTGGTCTTGGCGGCCAGGCGGTGCTCCACCAGCCGGTCCACCAGCGCCAGCAGCGCGCCCAGATGGTCATGCTCCGGGCCGATGCGGTAGGCGCGCATCAGCGACGGGTACAGGCTGGCCACGTCCGCCTTGACCACACGCCACGCGACGCCGGTGGCGAAGAGGTGCAGCGCCGCCCCCCGGTGTGGGGTGTGGTCGCCCGGCCGGTGCGCCGGGAGCGCCGCGCCCGCGCGCAGGTAGGCCCGCACCAGGAGCGGGTCGATCACCCCCGTGGCCGGTCCCGCGTCGGCCAGGCGCTCGTAGCGGCGCGGTGCCATGCGCGCCAGCGCGAACGCCGCGCCCCCCAGCAGCCGCGCCAGCGCCGCGACCTCCTCCACGTCGTCGGACGCGTACCGCCGCACGCGCTCCGGGTGGCGGCGGTAGACGGCGTACACCTGGCTCCCGGGCACGTACTCCCGCTCCGGCGCCGCCACCCCGAAGTGCCGCGCGACCGCTTTGAGGCCGTGCCCCGGCAGCTCGCGCGCCGAGAAGTCGTAGCGGATCACCGCGTCCATCGTGTCGATCAGCTCGCGCCCGGGTGCCAGCAGCCGCACGCGCCGCCCCTCGTCGCCGCGCACGGTGCCGCGGCGGGCGGCGCGCTCGCGCAGGCCCACGCCCGCCAGGCGCCCCAGCGGGAGCGGCACGCCCAGCCTGCGCGCGCGCTCGGCCAGGAAGGGGAGGTCGAAGCCGTGCAGGTTGTGGTTCTCGATCACGTCCGGGTCGGCCGCGCGCACCGTCGCCACCAGCCGCCGGATCAGCTCCGCCTCGGCCGCGTCGCCGCTGCCATCCGCCTCCAGCACGTGCGTCTCGCCCGCCGGATCGCGCACGGCGACCATGAAGATGCGGTCGCGCGTGGCATCCAGCCCCGTCGTCTCCAGGTCGAACTGCAGCCGGTGCAGGTCGTCGAAGGCGAGGCCGCGGAAGTACGTGCGCCCGGTGGCCACCAGGTACTGCTCTTCTGGCGGCAGCGCGAGCACATGGTCCGCGCCCAGCGCTCGCAGGTGGTCAACCGGTCGGTTGAGGCGGCGGGAGGCTCCGTGCAGCACCGCCCTGGCCAGCTCCGCGCCGCTCCGTGCGGAGACCAGGAAGCGCAGCTCGCCCGGCCCCTCCAGCGCGCGGTACCAGACGCGCGCGTCCGGCGTGCCCTCGGGCCCGAGCCGCGGGCCGAGGTGTCGCAGGTCGTCCAATCCGTCGAGCAGGATCCAGGGCCGGAACCGCTCCTCCTCCTGCACCAGCGCGCCCGTTTCCTTGAGCCGCCGCCAGACGAACGCGCGCCCGTTCGCATCCGCCCACACGGAGACGATGCCGGGTGTGGTATCCCAGCCCCACAGCCATTCGTCTTCGCGGGTGGTGCTCATGCCGTTTCTCACGAATCCGCGGGCATCGGAGGAAAAGGTCTCACGCGAAGGCGCAAAGGCGCAAAGAAAGAGGTTCCGTGTCTTTCCTTCGCGTCTTTGCGCCTTTGCGTGACATTCTTGTTCCTTCTGGTGCGGGATGCGTGAATGTTGAAGGTAAGGCGCTGGCGGAAGTTGCGGGAGCGGCGCGGGCAGGACACCAGGCCGCGCTGTTGACGTACTTTGTATTGTAGAGTACTTTGATTGTGAGCTGTAGCCAATTCCCCATGAGCCGGAGCGCGACTGTTGCGCCACCCTGACAAGCGCTGGCTGGTGATCCTGTTCGGAGTCGTCTCCGTCCTGGTCGTGTTCCTCGTCACGAACTGGAAGGAGAGCTCGGATCGTGGCGGGCAGAAGTACGCCAAGCCGTTCCGCATCGCCGGCAACTTCTACTACGTCGGGGCGAACGACATCGCGGCGTTTCTGATCGCGGGGCCGGAGGGGCACGTAGTGATCGACGGCGGCTATCCCGGGACAGCGACGATGATCGCGGCGAGCATCAAGGAGCTCGGCTTCGACATCAAGGACGTAAAGGTGCTGCTGAACTCGGAGCCGCACGGCGATCACGCGGGCGGGCTCGCGGAGCTGCAGCGGATGTCCGGCGCCGAGCTGTGGGCCAGCGATGCCAGCGCGGAAGTCATCGAATCCGGCGGCGACGACCGGGCCCTGTTCCTGCCGCTGCGAGCGCTCATGTGGAGCGGCCTGATCGGTTATCCGGCCGCGCGCGTCGACCACCGCTTCAACGACGGCGATACGATCCGCGTGGGCTCGCTCGCGCTCACGGCGCACATCACGGGCGGGCACACACGCGGCTGCACCTCCTGGTCGTTCTCCGTGCGCGACGGCGGGCGCGTGCTGAACGTGGTGAGCGCGTGCAGCCTCAAGGTGCTGGGCGGAATGCGGTACCCGGAGCAGCGGGCGGACCTGGAGCGCAGCTTCCGCGTGCTGCGCGGCCTCCCCGCGGACGTCTGGGTGACGTCGCACGGGAGGCTGTGGGGGAGGTACCGCAAGTTCGCCGCGCGCGACACGGCAATGGACCCGGCGGCGCCGTTCATCGACCCCGCGGGCTACCGCGCCTACATCGACTCCGCCCAGGCGCAGGTCCGCCGGGGCGTCGTGCACTGAGCAGCATCAACCGGGGGCAACGTGGCTGATTTCGTGGATCGAGGTTCCATCGTGCGGCGGATCTGGGGAGATGGAGACATGGTGCTCCTCGCCTTCGCCGGCTCCGCGGCCGAGTTCGCGCTCAACCGCGCGATCGACTGGCTGTTCTTTACCGGGAAGCTGCCGAGCGATCCCATCAACCGGCTCTTTTCCACGGCCGGCTACGCGCAGGGGATCGTCTTCGCGGACGCGCTGACCGCGGCGCGCACCCTGGACCGAATCGTGGCCGTTCACCAGGCGGTGGAGCACGAGCGTGGCGAATCCATCCCCGATTGGGCGCACCGCGACGTGCTCTACATGCTCATCGACTACTCCGAGCGGGCGCACGAGCTGCTCGCGCGGCCCCTGACCGCGGACGAGCGGGAGGAGCTCTTCGACGTGTTCCGCCGGGTGGGCATCGGCCTCCAGATTCCCGATCTACCGGCGACGTACGCGGATTGGAGAGCCGATCGCGACCTCCACCTGCGCCGCGATCTGGTCAGGGGCGATGGCACCGATGCGCTGTACGCGCAGTACCGGAAGCACCTCGGCCCCTGGCGGTACCATCTCCTGCTGCGGGTGCAGGCGATCCTGGCTCCGGCGCACGTGCGTGGCCTGCTGCGGCTGAAGCCCGCCGAGTGGCTGCGCCCCCTGATCCGCTTCTATCCCCTCCTGGTGCGCGCCGGCCTGCGCTCGTTCGTCCAGCGGCTGCTTATGCCGCCCGCATACCTTCCGGCCATCCGGGCGCTGGACCACGTCCCGGCGAGCCGTCCCGAGTTGCGCACTCTGAAGCCGATCCACGCCTCCAGCTGACGGCGGTGCCCCTCGCTTGACGCTCTCCCGCGCCATCCATACTCTTTCAAGCAATGAGAACGGATGGCCTCACACAGAGCCACAGAGTAAACCGAAAGAACAACGTGAGGGGTTCTCTGTGCCCTCGCCTTTCGCTCTGTGTCTCTGTGTGAGGCTTTTTTTGCTCGGAGATACGATGAGCGACGCCATGCAGCCGCACGCCGCCGACCGCCACGACCTGATCCGCGTGCACGGCGCGCGCGTGAACAACCTCAAGGACGTCAGCGTCCAGCTGCCGAAGCGCCGGCTGACGGTGTTCACCGGCGTCTCGGGCTCCGGCAAGAGCTCGCTGGTGTTCGGGACGATCGCCGCGGAGTCGCAGCGGATGATCAACGAGACGTACAGCGCCTTCGTGCAGGGCTTCATGCCCACCCTGGCGCGGCCGGACGCCGACGTGCTCGACGGTCTGACGACGGCCATCATCATCGACCAGGAGCGGATGGGGGCCAACGCCCGCTCCACGGTGGGCACCGCCACCGATGCGAACGCGATGCTGCGCATCCTCTTCAGCCGCCTGGGGCAGCCGCACATCGGCTCGCCGCAGGCGTTCTCGTTCAACGTCGCCTCCATCAGCGGAACGGGCGCGGTGACGCTCGAGCGCGGCGGAGAGACGGTCAAGGAGCGCCGCAGCTTCAGCATCACCGGCGGGATGTGCCCGCGCTGCGAGGGGCGCGGTGCGGTCAACGACATCGACCTGACGGCGCTGTACGACGACAGCAAGTCGCTCAGCGGGGGCGCGCTCACCATCCCGGGCTTCAGCATGGAAGGGTGGTACGGGCGCATCTTCACCGGCTGCGGCTTCTTCGATCCCGACAAGCCGATCCGCGACTTCAACAAGAAGGAGCTGCACGCGCTCCTCCACAAGGAGCCCACCAGGATCAAGGTCGACGGCATCAACCTCACCTACGAGGGGCTGATCCCCAAGATCCAGAAGTCGATGCTCTCCAAGGACATCGACTCGCTGCAGCCGCACCTCCGCGCCTTCGTGGAGCGGGCCGTCACCTTCACCACCTGCCCGGGCTGCGGCGGCACTCGGCTCAGCGAGGCGGCGCGCTCTTCGAAGATCAGGGGGATCAGCATCGCCGACGCGTGCGCGATGCAGATCAGCGACCTGGCCGAGTGGGTGCGCGGGCTGGACGAGCCGTCCGTGGCGCCGCTGCTCGCCACGCTGCAGCAGACGCTCGATTCGTTCGTGGAGATCGGGCTGGGCTACCTCTCGCTGGACCGGCCGTCGGGCACGCTGTCGGGCGGCGAGGGGCAGCGCGTCAAGATGATCCGCCACCTGGGGTCATCGCTCACCGACGTCACCTACGTCTTCGACGAGCCCACCACCGGCCTGCACCCCCACGACGTGCGGCGGATGAACGACCTGCTGCTGCGGCTGCGCGACAAGGGGAACACGGTGCTCGTGGTGGAGCACGAGCCGGAGACGATCGCCATCGCCGACCACGTCGTGGATCTCGGCCCCCGCGCGGGGTCGGCCGGCGGCGAGGTGGTGTTCGAGGGGTCCGTCGAGGGGCTGCGGGCGAGCGGCACCCTCACCGGCCGCCATCTGGACGACCGGACGTCGCTCAAGGAGAAGGTCCGCACCCCCACCGGCAAGCTGCAGATCCGCGGCGCCACCCGTCACAACCTGCGGGGCGTGGACGTCGACGTCCCGCTCGGGGTGCTCTGCGTGGTCACGGGCGTGGCGGGCTCGGGAAAGAGCTCGCTGATCCACGGCTCCATCCCCGCATCGGCCGGGGTGGTGTCGGTCGATCAGACGCCCATCCGCGGCTCGCGGCGCAGCAACCCGGCCACGTACACGGACCTGCTGGAGCCGATCCGAAAGGCGTTCGCAAAGGAGAACGGGGTGAAGCCGGCGCTCTTCAGCCCGAACTCCGAGGGCGCCTGCCCTACCTGCAACGGCGCCGGCGTCATCTACACCGACCTGGCGATGATGGCCGGCGTCGCCACGGTGTGCGAGGAGTGCGAAGGGAAGCGGTTCCAGGCCGCGGTGCTCGAGTACAGGCTCGGCGGCAAGGACATCAGCCAGGTGCTCGCCATGTCCGTGGCCGAGGCGCGGGAGTTCTTTGGCGCCGGCCCGGCGAAGACCCCGGCCGCCCACGCGATCCTCTCCCGCATGGAGGACGTGGGGCTCGGCTACCTCTCGCTCGGCCAGCCGCTCACCACCCTCTCCGGCGGCGAGCGGCAGCGGCTCAAGCTCGCCACCCACATGGGCGGCAAGGGCGGCATCTACGTGCTCGACGAGCCCACCACCGGCCTCCACCTCGCCGACGTCGAGCACCTCCTCGCCCTCCTCGACCGCCTGGTGGACGCCGGCAAGTCCGTCATCGTCATCGAGCACCACCAGGCCGTGATGGCCCACGCCGACTGGATCATCGACCTGGGCCCCGGCGCCGGCCACGATGGCGGCCGCATCGTCTTCGAAGGCACCCCCGCCGACCTCGTCGCCGCGCGGTCCACGCTGACCGGCGAGCACCTGGCGGCGTACGTGGGCAGCCCTGCGGAGGTGGCCCCGTCTCGCTGAATGCGCCTGCGCTCCCCACCCAAAGAGTATTTGCCGCAGTACGCTAAAGAAGGGTCGTGTAGCTCGCGAGTAACCCGCGGCTTACGGCCAGTGCGGCGGCCCGTTGAAGAGGTTGTGGGGCATGAGCATGAACCCCGTCCACATCACCGGGGTCACGCCGGTGAACGTGTTGTCGGTAGGCGTGTCCGGATCGCCCTCGCTGGCCATTCCGTCCTCGTCGCGGGGATGATGATGCACCGAGCCCATGTACCAGAGGATCACGTCGGCATCATTCACCGGCTGCGCGTTGGCATAGCAGGGGAGGTCCCACAGGATCTCCGGCACCCCGCCGCAGTTGGAGGCGCTGGCGTGGTTATACAGCGTTACCCAGAGGTTCTGGTGCGTAAAAGGCTCCTGGTGCTTCGCCGTTCCCGTGCGCAACGGGACGAGCACGTATCCCGTGGAGTGGGAGCGGGCATTCTGGCGCACGCCGTCCTCGACGAGCATACCCGTGAACGCGGACGCCTGCCACGTGAACCCCGCCTCGTGAGTGACGGTCTGCTCCAGGTCTGTCGCGGTGAGCCCCCCCGTCTCCGAGTGCGTCTTGAGCGCGGCGCGGTCATGGTCACTGCCAGCCACGTCCACATCCAGGCGCCAGAGCACGTTGTGCATGTGTGCCACCCACGGGTAGGTGGGCGAATTGATACCCGTAGCGCCGGCGCGCCCCACGAGGACGCCGTCCTCCCGAAAGCTCCACTCCATGATCATCTTGTAGTTTCCCATGTCGTAGAGGCCCCACAGCACCAACTCGCTGCCGCGCCGAACCCCGGTCGCATCACGCCACGCCACACCGGTGGAACGGATTTCCTCGCATACCCGCGGACTCGTTTCGTTGGGGAACGTGCGCAGCGTGCCGCCCTCGCTGGCGGGGCAGTCGGCCGCCGTGAGCGGGAGCAGATAACCCCACTGCAGGTCGTGAAAGCGAAAGGTGGGGTCGCCGTTGTGATAGGGAACGAACACGTCGGCGAACCGTCCTTCCCACAGGACCGTCACGGGGGTCGCGTTTGCCGAGGGCTGGAAAATGGCGCCGGTGATCCCCAGCCCCTGTACGCCCAGGTCACTGAAGCAGACGGACCAATGCGTCTGCTGGCCCCCCCCGCTGGTAACGGTCTGCGAGGCGAAGCTGGAGTTGGAGCACATCACCGGGCGGGGCTGCGCCGCGGGGGGCAAGACCTTGCAGCTCGCGAAGAGCAGCGGCGCCGCGATTGCCAGGGTGCACAGCGCGCGTTTCACTGGACACCGTCCCGGAAGGCGACCGTGGAGGTCTCCAGGTTTACGAGCGCGTAGGAACGCAGGTAGGTGCGGTCGCGCCGGAATAGCACGGCCACGCACCGATTTCGGAAGCAGGGTTGGCCAAGATCGCCGCCTCCCACCGGACGGTACTCGAGCACCCATCCCGCGGCGTCCGCGCCGAGCCGCCGGCGGCCTTCCTCGCTGGCCCGCACCAGTGCTCCGGCCCGCTCCACCTCACGTGGCGCGAACGGCACCCGGATCGACCCGCCGACGGAGTCCGCCGTGAGCTGGCGAACGTCCTCGACACGGCCCGCGCGTGTGTCCACACGCACCCATACGCCGACGTGCGGCCCCTCCAGCGTACTCAACACCAGGTCCGCGCTACGGCCCATTCCGTTCACATGAGCCGTCAGCGGTCGGCCGTCATCGGGAGGCTTGGGGACGAAGAGCTGAATGGTGGCGATGTCCGCGGGCCGGCCGCCGAGCAGGCGATGGACGCCCGAATCACTGCGCGCGATCCGCTCGGCCGCGGCGCGCTCGGCGGGGGTGAGTGGATCAAACGGGCGTGTCGGCGCCTGGCCGTGGAGCGAAGCGCTGGACAGCACCAGCAGCCATGCCATGACGAAGAGCGGTCCGCCGTGAGCGCGCGCCCGGTTCCCAGGTGTGCCCGGAGGCACGGGATGGGTCGACCGACCTCGGGGGAATGGACGTACGGCGAATAGTGACGGTGTGCGCATGATGGATCCTCCGGGAATAGTCCAACCGGGGCGGAGAAGGAGGGCGCCAAGGGGATTACGATGATGCGCCCGCGCTCGCACGACGCCAGGCACGTGCCGCAGATACTGCGCCCGTACCATGGCGGCAAATGCGGGAGACGACAGAGTTTACGTGGTGTGCTCTCCGGCATCGCATCATCGGAGTGGGACACTATTGGGACGAAAAATAAAATCGTGTCCCTACCCGCCACTGCCTGTGGGGTTGGTCGCCAGGGGCAGCGAGGTGGTACGCCGGCGGACCCTGGCGTTCCCTCCCGACTCCTACATCAGCGAGTTCGACATGCTCCAAAACGACGCGGCTACGCCTGCAACGAATAACCCAGGTGGGCGTACGAGGGTCGACCTGCTCCTTCCGGCGAGCACCTGGAGGGCTACGTCGCGGGTGATCGTTAGTGGGCCCAACGACCTAAGGGCCGATCTCGACTCGGGAAATCGCTAGAGGAAAATACCGCCGCTTCCCATCGGCTTGAAGTTTGCCGCAGAAGGAGCGGGCGGGCTGCGAGTAGCTTTTCGCCTCCACAACCCTTTCCTTCAGGTACGCACATGACCTGGCTGCGATCTCCGTTCTGCGTGAGGCGTTGGTCTGCGCTTGCGGCGGTACTGGGCGTGTTCAGTGGCGGCTGCGTAGTGGCCGGTGGGTACTGGAGCCCTGGTGAAAGGGGTGGCACGACGGTAACGCCCTCCGCTCCTCGCGGGGGGAGCACCGATGCGCAGTCCACTCGGCCTCGCGGGGCTATTCCGCTGACGGGCTGCTCGCCGGTGGGACTCCAGCTGATCGGGATGGTGAACGCCTATCGCGCGGAGAACGGTCTCCCGGCCATCCCCGCCTCGCCGTCGCTATGCACGGTCGCCGCGACGCACACGCGCGACCTGGCTCAGAACGCGCCGCATGCCGCGCCCGGGTGCAACTTGCATAGTTGGAGCGCCCGCGGGCAGTGGACACCCTGCTGCTACACCCCAAATCACGCCCGAGCGGCATGCATGTGGAACAAGCCGCGCGAGCTCACCCGATACCCTGGCCAGGGGTACGAGAACTCGGCAGTAGGAGTCACCAGTCCCGATGAGGCACTCCAGAGCTGGCGTTCGAGCCCCGCGCACAACGACGTGATCCTGAGCCGCGATATCTGGACGTCCCCCTGGCGGGCGATCGGCGCCGACGTGCATGAGGGGTTCGCAATGCTCTGGTTTGGCAAAGAGCCCGATCCCGGGGAGTGAGTATACAACGCGGTCGCGCGGCAGAATAAGATGAAAGGGCCGAATCCCATCCTCCCGGGGTTCGGCCCTTTCCGTTGCCGCGCGCGGATCAGCCGGTGCGCGCCGCGGCAACGGGGGCGGGTTCGGCTAGCACGCCGTCCAGCTGTCCGAAAGCCGAGCGCAGCCCCTCCTCCATCCCATCTCCACGAGCTGCTGCATCGCTTCGGCGCTGGGGAAGGTGGTGACGCTGGTGAAGCGGGAGCCGGTGGGGGTCGGCTCGAAGGTGAAGACCATGCGCATGCTTGACTGGGGCGAGTTGACGTAAACGCGATCACCCGTGTAGGTTACCCCACACACGTACAGAGCGGGGACGGCCCCGTCTCTCCCGATACGCACGTGGGGACGGCCCCACACCAGGCTCGAGGGCGAGTCGTGGCGTGGGGCTTTTTGCTTCTCGCTGGTTTCGCGCAATGGCTCGTCCCGTCTGTGAGGAAGGAATGGAGAAGCACCCAATTGGAGTCAAGCCGGAATCGTGGCTCGTCTCGGCGGGGCGCGGGGCCGAGCCCGGCGCTCCGCTGAACGTGCCGCTGGTGCCGGCGTCGAACTTCATCATCGGTAGCGGGCGCGACTACTCGCGTGATGACGGCACGCCGACCTGGGAAGCGCTCGAAGAGGTGATCGGCGGGCTGGAGGCCGGGAGGGCGGTTGCGTTTTCCTCCGGCATGGCGGCAATCGCCGCGGTGTTCGACCAGCTTTCGGCGGGCGCCGTCGTGGTGCTGCCGGATGATTGCTACCAGGGCGTCGGGGGGCTGGTGGCCGCGGGCGCTGAACGCGGGCGCTGGTCGGTGCAGCGCGTGGCGGTGGAAGACACGGCCGGGTGGATCCGCGCCTGCGGGGAGGCCGACCTGATCTGGCTGGAATCGCCCTCGAACCCGCTGCTGACCGTCGCGGACTTGGAAGCGGTCTGCGCGGCGCCGCGCAAGCCGTGGGCGATCGTAGCGGTGGACAATACCTTCGCCACGCCTCTCAATCAGCAGCCGCTGGAGCTCGGTGCCACGGTGTCTCTGCAGTCGGCGACCAAGTTCATCGGCGGGCACTCCGACCTGCTGGCCGGGGTCGCCACGACGCGGGAAGATGCGTTGTGGCACGCGCTCAGGAGGTCTCGCGAGCTGAACGGCGCGACACCCGGAACGCTCGAAGCTTATCTGGCCGTTCGCGGCGCGAGGACGCTCGCGATTCGCCTGCAACGGGCGCAGCAGACGGCCATGTTGCTCGCGGAGCGGCTTGCCGCGCATCCGCTGGTTGCGCGTGTGCGGTACCCGGGCCTGCCGTCCCATCCGACGCATGCGACCGCCAGGCGCGTGCTCAAGGGGTTTGGGACCATCATCGCGTTCGACGTGGATGGCGGGGCCGAGTTTGCCGATGCCGTCTGCCAGCGCGTCAGGCTCATCCGCCATGCGACGAGTCTCGGGGCGGTGGAGTCGACCATGGAGCGACGAGCCGCGATCCCGGGGCAGGGACACCTTCCGCCTTCGCTCCTGCGGCTCAGCGTGGGGATCGAGGATGCGGAGGACCTCTGGGCCGATCTGAATTCTGCGATACGCTACGCCGCAACGTGAGCCGGGCTGCTGAAATGAGAGAAAGGGCCGAACCCCCTCCCGGGGCTCGGCCCTTTCCGTTGCCGGGCGGGTCAGTCGGCGTGCTCCGCCTCGAAAGGAGCGTGCCCTGCCAGCACGGCGGATGCCGGGAAACGGCTTTGCCGCGGCCGACCAAGGCTCTACTGCAGGGTCCAATCCGACATCCGATAATCCAGGAGTCACAATGCGCAGACGAATCCGCGTCATCCCGCTGCTCGCCACGATCCTGCTCACCAGCGGCGCCCCGCTCGCAACGGCCTGCGCGGGCGGGGACGGGCCCACCAGCTCCTCCGGGTGCTGCAGGGTGTGCAAGCAGGGGAAGGCGTGCGGCGACTCCTGCATCAGCAAGAGCTCGACTTGCACGAAAGGGCGCGGCTGCGCCTGCAATGGATGACCTGGAGGGCGTACGAGTGGAGTTGCTCCTTCCGGCGAGCACATGGCGGGGGCGCTGCACGTCACGCAAGCGGCGCGGCAGAGGATGAGGTGGGAAAAGGGCCGAGCCCATCCGGGGGCTCGGCCCTTTCTGTTGCCGAGCGCCGAGCGCAGACCCTCCTCCATCCCCATCTCAGCCCCGCTCCTTCCAGTACAGCGACGTGCTTCTGCACCGCCGCGAACGAGAACTTCAATCAGGTGCTCGCCATGTCAGTCGCCGAGGCGAGGGAGTTCTTTGGCTCCGACCTGCCAAGAACCCCGGCCGCCCACGCGATCCTCTCCCGCATGGCGGACGTGGGGCTCGGCTACCTCTCGCTCGGCCAACCGCTCACCACCCTCTCCGGCGGGCGAGCGGCAGCGGCTCAAGCTCGCCACCCACATGGGCGGCAAGGGCGGCATCTACGTTCTCGACGAGCCCACCACCGGCCTCCACCTCGCCCGCTCATTCATCCGCTTTGCTACGGCCTCGGAAGCGTCTCGTAGATCATGACGAGATCTCTGTCCTTTGTGGTGCTCGCGAGCCTGGGGAAGGTGCGCGATCCCAAGGGCGAGCTGGTGTGCGTGACGATCAACAAGTGCGGCGCGGCCGAGGTAGCACGCCGGCGCAGCCTGACTGAGGCACAAGCGCAGCAGCCGTGGTGAAGCTTGCCACGGCTGCTGCGCCACGGGCGCCGGCAATGCAAGAGACGGCACCGCGGACCCAAGTGGACCCGGATTATGCCTGCATGAGTTGATAGTCCGCCGGCATCTTCTCCAGGGTGGCGATGCTGATATGCGGCCAGGAGACCCGGCCCGGGAGTTCATCCTCGCGGGGACGGAAGAAGTGCAGCATGACCACCTGCGAGTATTGCAGCCGCAGCCTTGGCTTCCCGTGGGCATCCTTCTCTTTGAGCTCCTGAATCCAGAACGTCGACTTCATGCTGACCGGCTCCGCTTCTCGAACCGAGAAGGGGATATTCGAAATCCCGCCGCTCTTCACATCGGTGTCCACGGTCAACGTCGTGGTCCTGACGATGTTCACGCCCTTGTTCGCGAAACGGAGAATCTCGTTCATGTCGGCCGGGCTGAATCCGGGAAATCCGGGCACCGTGACATTTCCCATGAACGGATGGTCGATGTAGTGCTTGTACGGCTCGAGATACGGGTCGGTCTTGAAGTCGTAGTCTGGAGAAAGGACGTCCTCGAAGCGACCCGATGGCAATCCACTCACGGGCGGGATCGGCGGCATTCCCTTGTGACGCCCTGAGCTGCCGAGGGCAAGAACGGAGTTTCCGTGCGGGATTGAAGCAAGCCGCGCGACGTCGAGCTCCACTTCCGATACTACGTCACCCTTGATCTGATCCTCCCTGGCCCTGCGATTCTTCTCGTACAGCCACAATCCGGGTTCGTGATGGATCGGCAGTCCAGGCTTGCCCGCGAGGCCCCCGCTGTCAGGCCGGTCTTCCGCAAAGACCTGGGCGATCTTCTGCTGGTAATCGAGTGTGGCGATGAACTGGTCAGAGTCGGGGCTGCCGGGTCTTTTCAGCCCTCGGTTGGGAACGTCGTCGTCGACGAAAGTGAAGCGAAGATCTTCATCGTACTGGTTCATCAGCAACCGGAACTTGAATCCCGCGGGAGCCGCGGGAGCCTTTTGAAATGGCAGTGCGATCATGTTCCACCCCGTGCCCCGTGCGGTCCAGACTCCCAACAGTTGTTCGAGCGGCCCCAGGTTTGGCGGCGGCGGCGCACCGCGATTGCTCAGCATTTCCAGCGGCATGGGCTGCGGCGTGACGGCCTCAGCAAACTGGCGGGTCCTGCGGTCGGGTTGCTCGTCGCTGGCCATGGTGGTTTTCCTTTGCAATGAGGGAGGAACGAGGGCCGACCAGGGTGTGGCGGTCGGGGCGAGGCCGAAGCGGTACGCCGGCGCGTAGCGCGACGGGGAAGGCCCCGCGCCCCTCGCCGGGCAGCGGGGTTTTTGCGCGTGGGGTGTTACGAGTCCGCTGCCCGGCGCGCGGGGCGCACGGCCATGCCCCACAGGCCGCCCGCGCGCTGGCGGCCGTGGGTGGGGGGCGTCGAGGGCGCAACGCACCTCGGCTCCGTCTCGACGAGCGGGCGGATCTTCAGCTTCTGCAGCACCAGGTCGGCCGAGCGCAGCGTCCCATTGACCCAGCCCTGCATGTCGGAATACGCCTCGTTGCACGTGTAGATGTTCTTGAACGGCTGAACCAGACGCGGGATCACCTGGTCGTCCCTGGCATCCAGCCCCCACTGGTGCACGGCATACCCGAAGTCGCTCTGCCCATCCCACAGGCGGTAGCTGGTGAGGATGGGCTGCGGGACGTGACGCGTGCCGTACAGCTCGCTGAACAGCCGCAGCGCCTCGGCCACCACCGCGTTGGATGCGGCGAACATCGTCTGCGGTTTCGCCGCGTTGTGCTTGCGCTGCTCCGGCGAATCAAACAGCTCGCCCACGGACTGCAGCCCCTGCCAGAAGTTGGTGTTGTTCCAGTCGCAGTAGATGGTCAATGCCGCCGGGAGAGCCGGGGACGGAGGGTCCGTGGCTTCGCGGTCCTCGTTCACCCCGCGCAGCGAATAGAAGGGATAGACCGCGTTCACCGGCAGGTCGGTGAACGAGGGGCCGTACGCCACGGGGACGTCCAGTTCCTGCCACCAGGAACGCTCGAAGTACACGTTGATCTTCAGCAGCCGCTGCTCGGTGGTGGTCTGCAGATCTTTCCAGAGCTGGTCGGCCCGCTGCTGGTTCTTCTTGTTCGTGCTGTGGCGCTGGTTCAGCACCGGGGATGTCGCGAAGAGCGTCTCCAGTGACCGGCGGGCCACGGCCAGGATGATCCGCGGCGCATGGATGGTGGCCCTGGTGCCGCCGGGGGTGGTCGCAGACGCGGCGACGCGTTCCGGGGCCAGGGTAAGCTGCGCCTGGAAGCCACCTCCCTCGTGCTCCATGAGGGCGTCGACGTTCGTACTCAGGAAGATCTGCCCCTTCCGTGCCTCGATCCGCCGCACCAGGGCGTCGGTCAGAATGCCGTAGCCTTTTTCGAAGGTGAAGTAGGTGGGATTCTGGGGAAAGTCTTCCATGAGCTGGAATGCTTCACCGGCATTCATGGTGGACCAGAACGGCCCTTCGAAGCCCATGGTTTGCGCGAGCATCACGCAGCACTCTTCGCTGTGGCCCATGTCGCGCAGCAGCCCCCACAGCTGCCACCGGTAGAGCGGCGTGCCGTTCCAGGTGAACTCGATACGCAGCTTCTGCCAGAACTCTGGTGTGGGGTGCTCCGGGGGTTCCGCCTTGTTGGCCTGCAGCACGCGGTGATACGCCTCCTCCAGCAGCTTCACCGGCTGCCGATTCCGCTCCTCAGGGGCCAGGCGGAACAGCTCGCTCCACAGCTGGGGCCGCTCCATCGCCTCTTCGTACGTGAAGCCCCGGCCGCGGAAAAGGTAGCGGTTGTTGTTGCCGGACATGGGGAACGGGACGATCTGATCACACAGTTCCAACCTGTGGAATAGCGCCATCAGCTCCGCCATGTCGTAGTTGAAGCGCATCCCGCCCTCCTCGTCGCGCACTACGATGGACTTGCCAGCGGTTGCCTCCAGCTCCACCAGATCCGTCTGCAGGCGTCCGCCTGCCCGGTTCAGCCGCTCGACGATGACCACGCGGTGCCCGGGGTGCTTCTCCAGATATCGCCAGGCGCAGTACAGGCCCGCGATTCCGGCACCTACGATGAGGAGGTCCGCGTGGTGGGGAACCGATTGTTTGTGTCGCTTGGGCATGATGATCTCGGCCTTCGTTATGATTGGACGCATGCCGCGGGCAGGCAGGCTCAGTGATGGATGGGCTGTTGTAGCGGTGAGACCGGACGGCCGCCCTCAGGGTCGTGGGAGGAAGTCCACGAGAATGCCGCGAACAGCGCGGCGGATGAGGCGTGTGAATCCTGATGCCCTGCACGGTGAACCAGGATGCCAAGCTACACACGGCCCGCGGCACATGCAAGGAAATTATGTCGGCTCTGGAGCGCGCGCCGGGGAAGACGTGAGGACCGTGGAACTCTGATTATCGAGAAATCCTGGCGGGGGAACACCTTGGCAAAAAGGGCATGCTCTCCCGGAGGGTGAAAGAGACCGCGGCTGCCGCGGCCCTCCACGATGGCGCACGCCGCGCCATGCTCCAGCCTTGCTTCGGGATTGTTGACGCCTCCGGCCGGGGACAGCCGGATCGCGCACCTCGCGGCGTCCGGCGGGCTGCGCGGCATGGGCCGAACCCGTGCCGGGCGCGGCCCTTCCGCCTGCCGTCGATCAGACGGCGCGCTCCGTCGGGGCGGGTTCGGCCAGCACGCCGTCCAGCTGTCCGAGCGCCGAGCGCAGACCCTCCTCCATCCCCATCTCCACCAACTGCTGCATCGCCTCTGCGCTGGGGAAGGTGGTGACGCTGGTGAAGCGGGAGCCGGTGGCGGTCGGCTCAAAGGTGAAGACCATGCGCATGCTCGGCATCGCGTCGTTCGGGGTGCCGTCGTCGTGCGCGAAGCCGTCTTCGAGCTCGATGCGGCGCACCGGCTCCACCGCGACGAAGCGCCACCAGCCGCGCGGAGTGCTCCCATCCGGCCCCGTCATGTAGTACTCGGAGCGGCCGCCGACCTCCATGTCGTGCCGGGTAAAGGTGGCGGGCCACGTCTCCGGCCCCCAGAACCGTTCCAGCTGCCGCGGGTCCGCGTAGGCCGCCCAGAGGCGCTCTACCGGCACGGGATAGTCGCCGATGACGGTGAGGGTGAGGGCGTTCGCGTCGGAGGAGACGGAGGTGACGGGCATGGGTTACTCCTGGGAAGGGGTGTCGGAGAACAGGGCGTCGATCTGGCTGAAGCGGGCCTTCCACAACTCCTCGAGCTGGGCGAGCAGCTCGCGCGCACGCGCGATCCGCTCCGGGTTGCCGCGGACGATGCGCTCGCGGCCCTGCGCCTGCTTCGTCACCAGCCCCGCTCCTTCCAGGACGGCGACGTGCTTCTGCACCGCCGCGAACGACATCTCGTAGCGGCCCGCGAGCGCGGAGATCGACGCCTGCTCCCCCGCCAGCACCCGCGCGACGATGTCCCGGCGCGTCGCATCGGCGAGGGCGTGAAAGACGCGGTCGGTCTCCGCGTCACTGAGCGAATGATGTGAAACCATATGGTTGTATATAAGCCCGTGATGCGCGGGACGCAAGCGGCTCGCATGGTGATTCCACACGCCTGACTAATTTCGCCGGCGCCGATCAGCGAGCACCTGGCCGCGTTTGTCACGGGAGGCTGTCGCATCGGGCCGAGCGAGTCCACATTGTGGTCAACCATCAACGCCTGAAACCGAGCCCCTGACGATGTCGAACGATCCGACCCCCTACGGACTCCTCACGCGCAGGGAGATGCTGGCCGCACTGGCATCCGTCGCCGCGCTGCCGCTCGTCTCCGCGTGCGGCGGCGCCCGCACGCCGCCGGCTGCCGCGGCAATCCCCGCGACCGACGCCGACCGGAACGCGATCGTGCTCCTCGACCGCATCGGCAACGACCTCCTGAACCTCTTCCCGGAGTCGGCGACCTCGCTCGGTCTGGATGTCGGCGCGCGGGCCGAGCTCCGGGCCCGGCTGGCCGATCGCTCCCCGGCGGGGCAGCGGCGCGTGGCGCAGCAGCTGCGCGCGGACCTGGGCCAGCTCGCGGCCGTCGATGCCAGCCGCCTCTCGCACGCCGTGCGGACCAGCGTGGAAGTCGTCCGCAGCGCCTACACGACGGCGCTCGAGGGATTCGCGCTCCCCTACGGCGACATCACCGTCGGCGGCTGGCGCAACACGCCGTACGTGGTCATCCAGAACGTCGGCGCGTACCTGGACGTCCCCCGCTTCCTGGACAGCGACCACACCGTCGAGAACGCCGCCGACGCCGAGGCGTACCTCGCGCGGCTTCAGTCGTACGCGCGGCAGCTGGACGGCGAGCTGGAGCGCGTGCGGGAGGCGCGCGCGGTCGGCCTAGTGCCGCCCGCCTTCCTGCTGGACAAGGCGCTGCCGCAGATGCGCCTCTCCGCGCAGGGCGCGCGCGCTGGCGGGATGCTCGTGGAGTCGCTGGAGCGGCGGACGCGCAACATCCCCGGCGACTGGGCCGGGCGCGCGCGACGCATCGCCGCGCAGGAGATCGCGCCGGCGCTGGACCGCCAGATCCGGGAGCTGGAGGCACAGCGCGCCGTCGCCACGAACGATCCGGGCATCGGGACGCGGCCGCACGGCGCGGAGTTCTACCGCTGGGCCCTCAAGGCGTCGACCACCACCACGATGTCGCCGGACGAGGTACACGAGCTGGGCCGCGGCGAGCTGGCGCGGCTGCATGCGCGAATGGACACGATCCTGAAGGAAGCCGGCTACACGCAGGGCACCGTGGGCGCGCGGATGAACGCACTGGCGAACGATCCGCGCTACAAGTTCGCCGAGGGGGACGCGGGACGCGCCGAGATCAGGCGCTTCATCGACGAGCGGCTGGCGTGGATCCGCGCGCAGATGCCGCGGGCGTTCAACACCGTCGTCAACCCGAACATGGAGGTGAAGCGCCTGCCGCCAGAGGAGGAGCCGGGCGCGCCGGCCGCGTACGGCGGCGCCGGGTCGGTGGACGGCAAGATCCCCGGCCGCTTCTGGATCAACCTCCGCACCACGGACCTGCACAGCAGGTACAGCCTGGCGGACCTTGCCTTCCACGAGGCGATCCCCGGCCACATCTGGCAGGGCGAGTACACGCACGACATGCCGCTGGTGCGCCAGATGCTGGCGTTCAACGCGTACTCCGAGGGCTGGGCGCTCTACGCCGAGCAGCTCGCCGACGAGCTGGGCGCGTACGACCGCGATCCCGTCGGCCGGCTGGGGTACCTGCAGTCGATCGCGTTCCGGGCGTGCCGCCTGGTGGTGGATACCGGACTGCACGCCAAGGGGTGGACGCGCGAGCAGGGCGTGCGGTTCTTCGTGGACGTGAACGGCTCCAACCCGCTGGAGGTGGCCAGCGAGGTGGATCGCTACTGCTCGTGGCCGGGACAGGCGTGCGGCTACAAGGTGGGCCACAGCGAGATCAACCGGCAGCGCGAGCGTGCGCAGGCCGCGCTCGGGGCGAGGTACGACCTCAAGGCGTTCAACGATACCGTGGTCCTGGGCGGCAACGTGCCGCTCGACGTGCTCGCGAGGAACGTGGACGAGTATCTGCGGCGGTAGGGCAGTCCGTGGCGGTCCTCGGCTCCCACGATCCGGGCCTGCCGACGCGATCGAGAACAGCCGAGGCACACCGCTCCTTCAGCACTCCGCCAGCGAAAGTCCGGCTGAAGAACTCCGTTGTAAGCCCGCTCCGTGGTCCAGTTTCGCGGCGGACAGGCGTGGCGATGCACGGCATCTCACCTCATCAGGCCGTCGGTCGCAGCACGGTGGGGTTCTTGCCTGTCCGGGTCGCCCGGCGCGTACCATGCGGCCGGACAACCCGGGAAGGAGATGCTCCATGCGACCGCCGCGGTACCACTTTCCAGACGAAGTGCGCTCGGCCACCCGCGAGATGGCCGCCCGAACGGTACGTGCCGGGACGGTAGCGCGGACGCCGGAGGAGCTCGAAGCCTGGATTTCCCAGGCGCCGGATCTCCGCGAGCCGCTGGAACACGGCGGGTACACGAACGATTTCACCGCGAGCGACCTGTTTCCGCTGTACGAGGTGATGGTGGTACATGCCGGCGGCCCGGCCCGGGCTGAGGCCGCCGCCCCCGCGCGCACCCGGTGGAGGGTGGGGAAGCTCGCCGCGATCGCCCTCGCGACCGCCGTGGTCGTCGCGCTGGTGCTCGCGCTGGGCTGATGCCCCCGGTCGGGAGGCGGATACGCCCATCCACCGCGAGCTGTTCCGCGTGCGCCAGCCGTCCGAGTCAATGATTCATCCCGCAGCAGGAACTACTCGCACCAGGCGGCTGCTTCCTCTGCCGCTGTGCGCCGCCGTCCGTACGGCGGACGTGGCGCCGGCAGCCCAGGCCGAATCTGCATGGCGACACGAACTGTTGACGGCGCAGGGGTAGCGAGGTACGCTTGACGGGCAGGCACACCCTGCGCGTCGAATCTTCCGCTGATGTCGTTGCGTGCGACGGCATAGCCACGGGTCCTCACTCTATCCCACCCGACCCCACACTGCCGTACCGCGCGGCCGAGCGATCGCTCGCGCTCTGTTTCTTCGTCCCCGGTACCCTTGGGGTACTCCGGCCGGGCAATTTGCCCCTGCCACGCGCCGATCGGTGCTCTGGCTCTCCACGATCGTTCAGGACGAGTACACGTCCTGAACGGCCCGCCGATGGATGCCTGAAGTGACTACACAGCGAAATCGTCACGCCGGACCGGTCTGTCTCCAGGCATCCACGCCTTTTTGGAGGGTGACGCGCACCCGAACGCTTCCCGCCGCCGCGGTGGGCCTCCCGGCGATCCTTGTGCTCCTGACCAGTTGCGCCTCTGCAGGTCGGGTTGGAGTGTTGCCCGCGGGTGACGTCGAGCGCGTGCGGCCCAACGAGAATGTGCAGGCGGGCGGCACAATGCGGGGCGGCGTACTCGGACTGAGGCTGGAGGCGCGAGTAGCCATGTGGCATCCCGACGGGGACGACAGGCCTGGGGCGCCCATGCCGGCGTTCGCCGAGGAAGGAGGTGCCGCCCAGATCCCAGGTCCCCTCGTGCGCGTGCGGGCCGGTACCGAGGCGGAAGTCAACGTGAGAAACACGTTGCGGGATACGCTGCAAGTGCACGGCTTGCACGCGCGTCCCCAGTCAGGTCCGGTGGATGCGACGCCGCTCGTCCTGGCCCCGGGGGAGCAGCGGACGGTGCGCATCCGCCTGGACGCGCCGGGCACCTACTACTACTGGGGCACGACCATGCGCCGCCCCTTCAACTTCCGCACGCGCGAGGACGCGCAGCTCACCGGCGCCATCGTCGTGGACGACCCCGGCGCGGGCCGGCAGCGCGACCGCGTGATCGTCATCGGCATGTGGACGGATACCATCCACCGCGCGCGGACGCACCGCCAGCGCGTGCTCGGCGTGATCAACGGGCGCTCGTGGCCGCACACCGAGCGCATGGAGCACACGGTGGGCGACACGGTGCGCTGGCGCGTGATCAACGCGTCGGCAGACCTTCACCCGATGCACCTGCACGGCTTCTACTTCCGGGTGGACAGCCGCGGAGACGGCCAGGCTGATACCGTGTACACGGCGGGCGCGGGCGGCATGGCAGTGACGGAGAGCATGCTTGCCGGCAGCACGATGAGCCTTACGTGGGTGCCCGAGCGACCGGGCAACTGGCTCTTCCACTGCCACATCCCCGAGCACATTGGTCCTCGCGGCTCGCTGGGCCTGGCGCGGCAGGCCGGGCCCGGAGCGGCGCATGGGGAGGCGGACGCACAGGCGCACGCCGACCATGCGAGGGGCGGCATGAACGGGCTAGTCATGGGCGTCGCGGTGCGTCCAGCACGCACAACGGCGCAAGCGGCCGCCGTCGCAGGAGACGAGCGACGCATGCGCCTGCTCATCCGCCCCAATGAGGGCAGCTCGGCCGCGACGCCGTTCTATGGCTATGCGATTCACGAGGGGGGCCCCGAACCGATTCCCCGCTCGGGGCTGGGTGTGGGTCCGACGCTCGATCTCGTGCGCGGGCAGCCCGTTCGGATCACCGTCGTCAACCGCCTGCCCGAGGCGACGGCGGTGCACTGGCACGGGATCGAGCTGGAAAGCTACTTCGACGGGGTCCCTGGCTTCAGTGGGGCCGGCCAGCGGGTGGCGCCGCTGATCGCGCCGGGAGACTCGTTCGAGGTGCGCTTCACGCCGCCGCGCGCGGGGACGTTCATCTATCACACCCATGCCGACGAGGAGCGCCAGCAGCTGGCCGGGCTCGCGGGTGCCCTGGTCGTGACCGAACCGGGGGAGCGGCGGGATCCCACGATCGACATTCCGATCCTGATCACCGCGCCTACCGATTTCGCCGAGCAGGGGCGCAGCGCACTGGTCAACGGGAGCGCGGCACCGGGGCCGATCGACATGAAAGTCGGCACCACGTATCGGCTGCGGTTCATCCAGATGAGCGTAACCCGCGCCGCGCTTCGCGTGGAACTCTGGCGAGACAGCACACATGCCGCGTGGCGCCCGGTGGCCAAGGACGGAGCAGATTTGCCCGCGACCGAGCAAGGGGCCCGGCCGGGACGGGCGTTCATGGGCATCGGCGAAACCTATGACGTCGAGGTCACACCCGAGACCGTCGGAGACCTGCGGCTGGAGGTGCGCCTCGGACCGCCGTGGCCGGCGCCCAGCGCGCTCATGACGACGCTGCCGATCAGGGTTACGCTCCCGGAGAGTCCGCGGAGATAAATCGACCACCCGGCCCTCCCTCCCTCCCGCCGCAGGAACCCACTCGCATGAAAGTGCTGCTCCCCCTGCTGCTGTGCGCGGCCGGCTGCACGGCCCACGTGGCGCCGGC
This sequence comes from Longimicrobium sp., assembly GCA_036389135.1. Taxonomy (NCBI): domain Bacteria; kingdom Pseudomonadati; phylum Gemmatimonadota; class Longimicrobiia; order Longimicrobiales; family Longimicrobiaceae; genus Longimicrobium; species Longimicrobium sp. Next base: position 21,418 of record DASVQP010000087.1, on the reverse strand, counting down.
AGGCCAGCCCGCCCCCGAATCCGCGCCCGCCCGCTACCTGTACGTTTGGGCTGGCGACACCGACGAGATGCACCAGGACTTCCTGGCCGTGGTAGACGTTCAGCCCGGCAGCGCCACCTACGCCCAGGTGATCGCCACCGAGCCCGTGGGGCTGACGGGCTCCATGCCGCACCACCTGGAGTACGAGCTTCCTGGATCCGACCGGCTGCTGTTCGCCAATGCGCACCACCACGAGCAGATCCTGCTCTTCGACACCCGGCAGGCGGAGCGGCCGCGGCTGGCACGCACGCTGCCCCCGGTGGCGCCGCTGCGTTATCCGCACGACTTCTACCGCCTGCCCAACGGCAACGTGCTCGTGGGCTACCTGCGCAGCGAGGGCCCCAGCCCGGAGCCTGGCGATACCACCATGCCGGGCGGGCACGGCGGAATCGCGGAGCTCGACCCGGAGGGCCGCCCGCTCCGCACCGCCAGCGCGGCGGACCCGGCCTGGACTGTGCCCATCCGCCCCTACGCCTTTGCGGTGCTCCCCGAGTCGGACCGCGTGGTCACCACCAGTGCCGGGATGATGGAGCACAGCAGCGCGGACGTGGTGCAGGTCTGGCGGCTCTCGGACCTCACACTGCTCCACACACTTGCCATGCCCCCCGCCCGGCGAAGGGACGGCGGCGTGCTGCGGAACGGGCATGAGCTTCCCTTTGAGCCCCGCGTGATGCCGGACGGAAGCGTGCTGCTGAACGCGTTCGGGTGCGGCCTGTATCACCTGACGCGCATCGCCACGGAGGCGCCGCGGCTCCGGCACGTCTACACGGTCGAGGTCACCGGCGTGCCGGCGGACCGCAGGGCAGGCTGCGGCATCCCGGTCGTGGTCGGCGGCTACTGGGTGATGCCGGTGGGCCGGATGAACATGCTCGTGACCCTGGACGTGCGGGAGCCCGCACGGCCCGTGGAGGTTTCGCGGCTGGTGGCGGATACCCTCTTCAGGCCGCACTGGCTGGCAAAGGATCCGGGCTCGCAGCGGCTGATCGTGGGCGCGGAGACCAGCGGTGAGGAGCGCATGCTCATGGCGCGGGTGGATCCCGCCACCGGGCGCCTGTCGTGGGACGAGTCGTTCCGGTCGCCGGACGGCAGCCTGGGAGTGAGCTTCCGCCGAGAGCGCTGGCCGCACGGCAACACGGGCGAGGCCTTTGGGCACGCGGCGCTCTTCCGGCCCTGAGTCACGATCTCGAGCACTCGTCCGGGGGCACAGCACCAGCCACTACGACGTGAGCGGGCCCGCGGCGAGCGTGCTCGTCCCTGGCAGTGCGAGGGGCCGCGGCCGATCACCCGGTCGTCGCCCTGGCTTCAGCTGCCGCCATAAGATCGCCGACTCCTGCGAAGGGCCGGCTGTCCCCTCCCCCTCGCACCCGCGAGACCCGTCCGCCCTACCGGACACTCCCTTGACCCCCTCTCGGATCCCAGCGTGGCTGGCGCTCTCAGGCGCTCGCCATCCGCGGCGAGCGCATCGTGGCGGTGGGCACCAGCGAGCAGGTGGAGCGGCTCGCCGGCCGGGCCACGCGCCGCATCGCGCTGGGCGGACGCGTGGTCCTCCCCGGTATCAACGACGCGCCCGAGCACGTGCCGGACGGGATCAACTGGCCGGGCATGCCGCCTTGCGCTGGCCGCCGTCGGCGTGCTTGTTTATCGGTTCCCGCCCGTCCCTCTTCATCGTCCACGTCTCACCCATCCATGCCCTCACCCGCACGCACAAGCTTTTTCCCACGCTGGACGCCCGTGGCCGGCGGGGTGATCGGGCCCGAGGAGCGGCTGCCGTGGGGGCAGACGCTGGTGGTGGGGCTGCAGCACGTGTTCGCCATGTTCGGCGCCACGGTGCTGGTGCCCATCCTCATGGGGTTCGATCCCAATACCTCCGTGTTCTTTTCGGGGATCGGGACGCTGCTCTTCTTCGTGGTGGTGGGCGGACGGGTGCCGAGCTACCTGGGGAGCAGCTTCGCCTTCGTGGCGGTTACGCTGGCGGCCACCGGGTACGCGGGGAAGGGGCCCAACCCCAACATCGGCGTGGCGCTGGGCGGGATCATCGCGGCGGGTGCGCTGTACGCCGCCATCGGGCTGATCGTGATGGCGACGGGGTACCGGTGGATCGAGCGGCTGATGCCTCCCGTCGTCACCGGCTCGGTGGTGGCGGTGATCGGGCTGAACCTGGCGCCGGTGGCGGTGCGCGCCATCAGCGGCAGCGGCTTCGCCACGGGCGTGGGGCTGGCGACGGTGCTGGCGACGTGCGCGGTGGCCGTCTACGCCCCTGGGCTGCTGCGCCGCGTGCCGATCCTGCTGGGCGGGGTCATCGGCTACCTGCTGTACCTGGTGCTCGCCAACGGGATGGGGATGGGGCCCGCGGTCGACTTCGCGCCGCTGCGCGATGCGGCGTGGATCGGGCTGCCCAACTTCTCGCGCCCCGTCTTCCGCTGGGACGTGGCGCTGCTCTTCGCGCCGGCGGCGCTGGTGCTGGTGGCGGAGAACCTGGGGCACGTCAAGGCGGTGGGCGCCATGACGGGGGAGTCGCTGGACCGCTACCTGGGCCGCGCGTTTCTGGGCGACGGGCTGGCGTGCATGGTGGCCGGGGCTGGAGGAGGCACCGGCGTAACGACGTACGCCGAGAACATCGGGGTGATGGCGGTGACGCGGATCTACTCCACGCTCATCTTCCTGGTGGCGGCCGGGGCGGCGGTGGTGATGGGGCTGTCGCCCAAGTTCGGGGCGCTGGTGGGGACGATTCCGGGGCCAGTGCTGGGCGGGCTTTCGGTGGTGCTGTTCGGGTTGATCGCGGCCACCGGCGGGCGCATCTGGGTGCAGAACCGGGTGGACTTCTCCAACAGCCGCAACCTGGTGACGGCCGCGGTGACGCTGACGGTGGGGGCGGGCGACCTGGTGCTCAAGCTGGGCGGGTTCTCCGTCGGCGGCATCGGCACCGCGACGTTCGGGGCGATCATCATCTACCAGCTTCTGCGGGAGCCCGCCGAGCGCCACGACGCCCTGGGCACCGCGGACTCAGGTGTGGATCTCGAGGCTGTGCCGCGTGCCGAGGTTCACTGAAGTCCAGCCCGGCGGGATTGCGCTCGGCTGGTCACCTTGAATGAGGAGTGACGATCATGAGGCTCTTTACAGTGTCGGCGCGGACGTTTGCCCTGGCAGCGTTGGTGGTCGCGTGCGGTCGCGGCGAGCGGCTCGCGGCACAGGGCAATGCGCGTGTCCGTGATGACGGCGGAGAGAGGCCTATCGTCCATATCGGCTCGGGCAACAAAGCGATGAACGCCGCGATTCACCGCGCGCGCGCCACGGTACCGCAGCTCATCGAACGCCTGAGACACGCACCGCCCGGGCTGTCCTATCTGGGCGTGAAGGTGCGGCTGGGCGAGCCAGGCCAGGCGGGGGAGCACATTTGGCTGTACGACGTGACGTACACGGATGGAAAGTTCGTGGGGAAACTGGCGGCTGACGCGCGGATGTTCCCCGCGTTCCAGGCGGGACACGTGGTGCACGTGGAGCCGCGGGAGATAACCGATTGGATGACGGTGGAGAACGGCCGCGCCTGCGGCGGCTTCACGAGCCGCATCGTGGTGGCGGAGCTGACCGGTGAACAGCGCGCTGCATACATGAAGGAAGTGGGCGTCACGCGGCTCCCCCTTGGCGGCACCGTCTGCGATGACGGTTCGACCGGCGGTTCTCGCTGAGGGGTGGTGAGGTACGGCCGGACGGCGGGTTCCGAGACGGTGCGGGCCGCCTGCACTGAGCTCCCGCGGCGCCCAGCCGGCGCTTACCGAATCAGGCGGTTGAAGGCGGCGGCCTGCTTGGCCGCTTTTGCCTGCCGTCCCTGGTCCACGGCGGCGGCGGCTTCACCCGCCGCCGCGATCAGCTGCTGGAAGCGGCGCAGGTCCTCCTCGCGCTGGAAGCGCAGCTCGCGGCCCCCGGCGTACTCCACCCGCGCGTCGATGCGGACCAGGTGACGGTGGATCTCCAGCAGCGCCTCCACCAGCCGCACCTCGCCTGGTGGCGGGCGCACGGGCTCGGGCGGGATGATGTCGCGGATCTCGCTGGCGGGCAGCGCCGACTCCCGCGCCAGCGCCGCGATGTGCTCATCCGTCCAGGCGGCCGCGGTCTTCTCGAGTTCCGTGATCGCCGCGAGGCGCGCTTCCAGGTGCCTCCCCACCTCGGGGTGGGCGCGCGCGTTCGCCTGGTACTGCCCAGTCTCCCAGGCCGCGATCATCTTCTCGCTCGTCAGGCCGTGCCGCTTCATCACGTCCCGCCTCCAGAGCGTGCCGTCTACCGCCATCCGGTTCATCACCCAGATCCGCTTCGCGCGGACGGTGGTGGGGACGGGGCGGGCGGCGCTCTCCGGCGGCTGGGCCTTGCCCGTGGTGTCCTGCCCCCACACGCCCAGATCGATCAGGTGCTCGATCTCCCGCGCCACCTCCGCCTTTTCCGTGGCGGCCTGGTCGCTGCCCACGGACAGACGGTAGAAAAAGGTTCCTACGAGGGCGCACACGGCCACGAGGACCGCCCAGTCGAAGGCGGTACGCCATCCCGGGCGCTCCGGCTTCGGCACGGGGCGGGGCGGCAGGGGGCGTTGCACGGGGAGGGGAGGCATTCCGGCCCCGCACGTGGCGCATGCGTTGGAGCCGTCCGGCATGGCGGCGCCGCACTCGCGGCAGGCGGTCGAGGACATGGTAGGTGAGGGAAGGGGTTGTGGATACCGGCTTCTGTGCACCGTTCTGGATCAAGATGTCACGCAAAGGCGCAAAGACGCGAAGGTAAGGCACGAACTACTTTCTTTGCGCCTTCGCGCCTTCGCGTGAGATCTCCGATGCACACGGCCCACTTCAGGGGCTCTTGGTTGCGAGCAGCGCTTGCAGGCGGTCGAGGTTCTGCTCGTTGGCGGGCTCGCAGATGTGGCGAAGCCGTTCGGCGATCTCGGGACTCTCGAACTCCTGGACCCAGGTGAGATGCGTCTGGCCGCCGCGGGGGGCCAGGGTCACCGTCAGCGTGAACCACGGCTCGACGACGTGCTCGATCACGATCCGGGTGTCGGGCTCGATCTCGCGGAAGACGCTCTCGTTGGGATAGTCGGCGCCGTCGGGGCCGTGCATCACGAAGACCCACCGCCCGCCGGGTTCGAACTCGAACCGCTCAAAGGTGTTCGTGAAGCCGGTCGGCCCCCACCAGCGGGCGAGACGATCCGGCTGCTCGAAGGCGGCGAATACCGCTCGCGGGCTGGCGGACAACAGGCGCTCGGTGCTGAGGGCGGCGCTCGGGGCGTTCGCTTCGGACATCGGCAGCTCCACCGGAGGTTGGACGGATCACGCCGCACGCCGCGATTCCGACGACGGTGCACAAGCCTTGCGAGCGCAGCCGCTCGAAGCAAGGGTCGCCGTCCCTCTTCTCACCCTCCACGGAGGCCACGTGCCGCTCTCTCTCGCTCGGATCCGCACATACGCGGCTGCACTCGTCTTCGGGGTCATGCTCCTTGCGCCAGCGGGTGCACAGGGGCAGTGGCGCGCCGCATCGCCAGCGGAATACGGCACCGCGCGGCCTCTGTTCGAATCTCGCCACACGCTTCCAACGCTCACACCATCGGAGAGGATCGCGCAGGCGGGTCCGCTCTACGGCACCAGCACCGATCTGCAGCTGATCGCCTTCGGTGCCGCGCTCCTCTACGGCGGGTACCGGCTGAAGGAGGCCGATCACCCGTATCTGGGAGTCTCCGTCGGGCTCTTTGGCCTGTTCAGCTTCGTCTTCGGCTTCACCGACCTGATCGATCCGCACCGGTACCCCGCACCCGCTCCGCGCGACACCGCACGAGCACCCTGACGACGGTTTACATGCGAAAGGCGCCCCGCTCACGCGGGGCGCCTTGCCGTTCCGGTTCAGCGTGCCGGATGGCTCAGAGCCGGCAGGCGGCGTGACGGGCGATGCGAATCTCCATGCCATCGGTGGCGAAGCCGAGCAGAGCTCCGGTACTCCGCTCGACCCAGTAGACGGATTCCGTACCGTTCCCGTCCACCGTCTCCACCCGCCACGCCTCGCAGCGCGCGCCGTCGCCGGCCTGCACCGTCTCCGCGCGCGCCACTCGGGTGGATACCACTCCGGCGCGTCCGCCCGGGGTCCACGTCGGCAGGCCGAACGAGCGGCCCGGAGCCAGCGGCAGCGACGCGAGCACGAGGTCGATGGAGTTGGCGTAGAACGCGGGCTCGCTCAGCGCTTCGGAGATGCGGCGTTCCGCTCCGCTAGCGGGGGTGTAGCTCCCCTCCGCGCGGCCGGGCGGAAAGGTCAGGCGGGCGACCGCCTCGACGCTCCGGTTCTCGGCGAACAGCGGCGCGAGCCCGCGGATGCGCACCGCGAACGAGTCCACGCCGAGCTCCCTCCCTTCGAACGACATCCGCTCCACGCGCAGTAGAGCCGTGTCGCCGAGCGCGGTCGTGGTGATCACGAGCTGGATCGGGTCGGTCCCGTCCGCTCGCAGCTCAAAGGTGTCGGTGCGCGCGGCGATGCGGGATGCGTCGAGCAGAGGGCTTCCCGGGGGCACCTCCACCGCCGCCGAATCCTGTGCGCAGGCGGCGAAGGGGAGGAGGATGGATGCCGCGAGCGTGGCGGCCAAGATGAGGCGCATCAGGGATTCTCAGGCTGGGGCGGATGGGGGAGCGGAACGATGGGTGGAATCCCATCGCCGGGCAAGTCCGGCTCCCCGCCGCCCTCAGTCGGTCCGCAGCGCCAGCACCGGGTCGATGGTGCTGGCGCGATGCGCGGGGATCCACACGGCGACGGACGCGACCACGAACACCAGCGCACCGACCGCAACGCCGAGCAGGGGCGAGCTGGCCAGCGGCACGTTCAGCTTCGCGTCGATGAGGCGCGTGGCGAGCAGGCTGAGCGGCAGCCCCAGGAGGAGGCCGAGCGCGCTCAGGGCGAGTCCTTTCGCAAAGAACATCCGCACCACCTGGCGGCGCTGCGCACCCAGCGCGGTGCGGATGCCGATCTCGCGCGTGCGCTGGCCGACCGCGAACGACACCACGGCGTAGAGCCCGATGGCGGAGAGGAGCAGGGCGAGCACCCCGCCCACCGCCACGGCCCCGCCTGCGCGCATCGCGGAGCGCCGCGCCTCCGCCTCGCGCTGTTCCAGCGTCTGCGCACGGCTGATGGGCATCTGGGGCGCTTCGGCGGCGACGGCCTCGCGCATGGCGTTCAGCATGGGGAGCGCGGGGCCCGCCGTGCGCGCGATCACGCCCATGTTCATGGACGAATACGGCACGTACACGCGGACCTGGCCGTTGACCTCGCTCGGGCCCGCGGCCGCCTCGTCCACGACGCCCACCACGATCATCGCGGCGGCCCGCGGGCGGTTCGGCTGTCCGATGACGAGGCGCCGGCCGAGCGGGTCGGCGCCGCCCCACAGCCGCCGCGCGAGGTCGCGGCCGATGATCGCCCGGTCGTATGACGGTGCGCGCGCCACGCCGTCGGCCGGATGCGCGTACTCGCCGGCGTCGAAGTCGCGCCCGCGCACGACCGGGATGCCGAATGCGCCGAAGTAGCCCCGGGGCGCGGCGGTCAGCTGCGACTCCATGACGGCATCGTAGTTGATCCCCGCGACGCGGTCGGCGGGGTGCACCGAGAGCGGCGCGTTGACGGTACCCATCTGCATCGGCATCGCGGCGACCACGCCGGGCATCGCGGCCACGCGCTCCGCGGCCGCGGCGATGCGGGATTCGCGCTCCGCCCCGGCCACCCTGCCGGACCACGCGTCGAGCTCGATCTCGGCGATCTGGCCGGCCACGCTGGACGCGGCGCCGCGGCCGATGTCGGAGAGCATCGTCGCGACCACCACGCCCAGCCCCACGAGCAGCGGCTGCGTGAGGGTGATCTGCGCCACGACCAGCGCCCGCTGCAGCCACGACCGGGTCGCGGCGACGGACCACGACGAGCTCTTCAGCACCTCGCCCACGGAGACGCGCGTGGCGTGCAGCGCCGGCGAGAGGCCGAGGAGGACACCGGTGACGAGGGCGACCGTGCACGTGGCGACGGTAACGCGCCAGTCCACCACGAGCTGCACGCCCTCCAGCATCGCGCCGAGGACGCGAATCCCACCCGCCGTCACCGCGAGGCCGGTCGCCGCGGCGGCGAGAGCCAGCAGGACGCTTTCGGTGAGGAGCTGGCGGATCAGCCGCTTGCGGGGCGCGCCCAGCGACAGCCGCACGCCGATCTCGCGCCGCCGCGCGACGGCCATCCCCACCATGAGCGCGCTGACGTTGGTGCACGTGATGAGCAGCACGAGCAGCGCGAATCCGCCGGCCGCCACCCCGGAGACGAGCAGGTCCGCACGCTGGCTGATCCGGCTGTTGCTGGCGAGCATCGGCACGACGTCGGCGCCGGGCGTCTCGCTCCGGGCCGCCCCCGCGTCACCATCCTGCGGGGAGAGCGTCGCGCGCCCCGCGATGCCGGCGACCACGGGGGCCGCGCTTTTGGCCGTGACTCCCGCGCGCAGCCGGGCGGCCGCGCCCAGGAACTGGCTGTCGCGGCTCATGAACGCCGCCGGTGTGCGCTTCTGGAGCAGGGGATACGAGGCGAGCGGCACCCACATCGTCATCCCGCCGCCCCCGTCCGTGCCGGTGAAGCGCGGCGGCGCCACGCCCACGACCTCGACCGGGAAGCCGTTGACGCGAATCGTGCGGCCGATCACGTCGCGCTCGCCCCCGAACCGCTGCCGCCACATCGCGTGGCTGATCATCGCGGTGGGCGGCGACGTCATGCGCACGGCGTCGCTCTCCGCGGCCGGCGCGGTGCCGAGCGCCGGGTGCACGCCCAGGATGCCGAAGTAGTTGGGCGTCGCGTAGATCAGCCGGACGGTCACCGAAGCCGCATCGCCCAGGTTCACGAGGGCGGACTCGTCGGCGTACGCGGCCACCCCGCCGAACAGCTCCCTGCGGCCGGCATACTCCTGCACCTCCGGCCACGACAGCAGGCGCGGCTGCGCGTCCCCCATCCCCTCCGCGCGCATGGTGCCGCGGATGCGCACCAGCGATGCGTCGCGCGCGATTCCCGGCGCGGGCATCGTCGCGATCGAGTTGAGAAAGGTGAACAGCACGACGTTGGTGCCGATCCCCAGCGACAGCACCAGGACGATGGTGAGAGTGGAGAGCGGCGTGCGGCGGTAGTGGCGGACGGCGTAGCGGAGGTCGGCCGCGAGGCCCTCGATCCAGGGAAGGCCGCGCTGCTCGCGCACGCTCTCCACCGCCTGCGTGAGCCCGCCCGACGCGATCAGCGCCCGGCGCCGCGCCTCGGCGGGCGGCATGCCGCGGCGGACGTTTTCGTCGATCTCCATCTGGAGGTGCGCCTCCATCTCCGCGCGAAGATCGTCATCGGCGCTCGTGTGGCCCCGGAAGACGGCGCTCATGCGCGCCAGCACCCTGCGGATCGCTTTCATGCGGGCTCCCGCTTCAGTGCGAAAAAGGTTGCGATCAGCTCCGCCGTCTGCTGCCATTCGTGGAGCTCGCGCGCCAGCTCCTTTCGTCCCGCGGGCGTGAGCGAGTAGAACTTGGCGCGGCGGTTGTTCTCCGACTGTCCCCACTCCGCCGTCACGAAGCCCTCCTGCTCCAGCTTCAGCAGGGCGGGGTAGAGGGTGCCGTAGTTCAGCTCCAGCTGGTGCCTGCTCGTCTCCTCGATCCGCCGCGCCACGCCGTAGCCGTGCAGCGGCCCCAGCACGTCGAGCGTCTTCAGGATCATGAGCGCGAGCGTCCCCGGCTGAACGTCTCGTTTCTCCATCGTCTCTCCTATGGGTTACCCATACGCACAGGGCGCGATTCGGGTTTCATCTCCCTATGGCTACCCCATAGGATGCTGCAAACCCCGGCTGCGCGCAAGCATCTCGATCGCCACGCAGAGTCTACCCACCCGCCGTTGCTCGCATCCGGCCCTCCCTGACAGCCGAATCTCCGGCCGCATTACTGGATATTTCAGCAATAGACACCCCGAGAGGGATGATGACGCTACGCATTTGCCTGTCGGCATTGCTCGTGGTTTGGGCCAGCGGCCCCCTTGCTGGCCAGCGCCGCAACGAGCCGTGGGTGGCGGCCGCCGCTCCTGAATGGAGGTTCCCGGCGGATCCGCATCGAGTGCTCCTGCCGACGGCGGGGGAGTACGGGTGTCCAGCCGGGCCGCCGCGGTTCACGCCGGCAATCGGTATGGTCGTAGGTGGAGTGGCGGGCGCGGCGCTGGGGATCGGTCTTTCACGCGCCACCTGCGATCCGAGCCGTTGCGACGGGATGGCGGATGTCGCGGCGTTCTTCCTCGGAGGCCTGACTGGCGCGGCGCTCGGTTACATGATCGCTGGCGGAAAGAACCTGCCGGGGGCACGCCCGCCCGCCTCGCCGCCGGTACGCCGGTCCCGCTGATCCTGCCCCCGAGGTTCAACAGAAGCGAAGAAGCCCCACACCAGCCCTGGCGTGGGGCTTCCGTGCGATCCCCCGGCGGCTCACCCCGTCGCGGGCGGATCGCCGTCCATGATGGCGGCGGCGCGGGCGGCGATGAAGTCCATCTGCTTCCGCCGCGTGTCGGCCCAGCGGGGGAGGCGGAGGAAGTTGGCGCCGACCGCCACGATTCCCGACGCGGCGATCATCCAGGGTACGATCACGTCCTGGGGCGCACCGCCGATGACTGCCGAGATCGTCCCGGCGGCACCCGCGAACAGGGTGATGCCGCCGAATGCGTTCAGGGTACGTGCGTCCCCTTTCACCGTCCCCAGCCGGAGGCGGTAGCCGTTCCCGCTCGGCTCCACGCAGGCGTGAAGGTTCCCGTTGGTCCACCCCGCAGCCCTCCCTGCGCTGCCACCCGCCCGCGGGCCCGGAACGTCGTCCTCAGCTCGCCCACGAGCTGCTCCCACTCCGCGTCCCTGGGGGCGCGCGGCAGGGGGACGACGCGGATCACCTCGATCGGCATCCCCAGCGAGGTGCGCGCGGGAGCATCAAGGGCACGAACCTCGAGCGCCGCCGCGGCACGAGCCACCTCCCCCACGTCCAGCCCGGCCTCGCGCCCGATCTCCTGGAGCTCCGCGAGGGTCAGCCCCGGCGCGGCCGTCGGCTGCGGATTCGCCAGCTCCCGGCGCGCGGCCACCGCGAAAATCTCCCGGACTTCATCGTCGTCGTAGGTGCGCTGCGGTGACATGGGTTTTCTCTCGTGCGGCTCGGCGTGATGGCGGTGGCTGCCTGTATGATATACGATCCGCGCCCCGGCCGCTCGGGTGTACGAGGCCAGGGGCTCCGCGGGTTCACCGTGCGCGAAGGGGCGGCGCTCCATGAGCGCCGCCCCCGTTTCTTTGTGAGTCGGCCGCAGCGGGCCCGGGGGACAGGTTTCAGCCCGGCAGCGGAACGGCGGGTTGGGCGTTGCGCCCCTCCGCGGTCGTCGGGTCGATGATCTCGATCACCTCCTGGACGGAGTCCGCGGGGAAGCCGCCCTGCTGCGCGTGCTCGCGGATCATCGCCTCGTTCGGCGCGATGTAGAGACAGGTGATCCGGTCGCCGGTCACGTAGCTCTGCACCCATTGGATCTGCGGCCCCAGACCCTGCAGCACTTCGCAGGACTTCTGCGCGATCGCGGTGAGATCCTGCGGCGAGAGACGGCCAGCGCCTGGAATGTTGCGTTCGATCAGGTATTTCGGCATGAGTCCATCGCTCCGGATTTGCGGGTAAGGGAGCAGGCGGGGTCAAGAGTATGCGCGCGTGGTGCCGGCAGAACAAGGATGGTGTGCGGCCGGGCATTCGAGCGGGAAGTCGAGCGCGCCTCCGCGTTAGAAGTCAGAGGATGTAAGCAACGAATTTCGATAACCTACTTGATGTTTATCGATATGTAGATTATTGATTAGTGGTAAGCTGCTTCTCGTGGCTGGAGATCGCTCACCTCAATCCAAGGCGAGTCCATGCGGATCGCGTTGCTCATCCACATCCTCGCCGGCGCAGTGGGGCTCATCTCGGGATACGTGGCGCTCTACTCCAAAAAGGGCGCGGCGACCCACCGCGGGAGCGGGATGGTGTTCGTGTACTCCATGGTTACGATGGCGCTCACCGGGGCGCTGGTGGCCGCGCTCCTGAAGATCGAGATCTCCGTCATCGCCTCCCTCGCCACGGCGTACCTGGTGGTGACGGCGCTCATGGCCGTCCGGCCGCCGACCCCGCGCCTGCGGCGGGTGGAGGTGGGCGCACTGTTCCTGGGGCTCGTCGTCGGGATCGCGGGCGTGGGGCTGGGGATCGCGACGCTCGGGATGCCGGGTGGCGAGCGGGATGGGAACTCCGCCGGGTCGTTCTTCGTCGTAAGCATCCCCGCGCTGGCCGGGAGCCTCGGCGATCTGCGGATGATGCGCCTGTCCACTCTCACGGGCGTGTTCCGCCTGAGACGGCACCTGTGGCGGATGACGTACGCGCTCTTCATCGCGGCGGCCTCGTTCTTCCTAGGCCAAGCGGACAACTTTCCGCACGCGCTGCAGATCCCGCCGCTGCTCGGGCTCCCGGTGCTCGCGACGCTGGTGACGATGGTGTACTGGCTCGTGCGGCTGCGCAGGCGGCGGCGCGGCGGACGGCCGGGCGCCGCAGGCCCCGGGAGACCGGTCCCCGTCGCTTGAAAGCGGCAGGGGATTCGGGTATGCTTCGCGACCCCATCCCACGCCCACTACGCGCTGCTCCTCGATGAGATACCTTCCGACCTCGCCAGGGCGCCTCCGGATGCGGAGGGGAATCCGGCTGGCGATGGTCGTGGCGGGCGCGGTCTGGCTGGCGCTCGTGTCAACGACGCTGCCGATCCAGCAGGGCACCACGGTCGGGCCGTACACCCTGGCGCGCCGGTGGGCGCTGGCGGGGTGCCTGCTGGGGCTGGCGATCGGGTGGATGGTTCCGGCGCGCCGCCGCATGCGCACCCTCCTCGCGCTGGCGACGGTGACGAGCGGGGTGTTCGCCGCGGCATTCGCGCCCGTCCAGGCGGAGGGACCGGTTCAGAACTTCCTGGGCGGCGCCTTTGTGGGGCTGACGATGTTCGCGCTGCCCATCGTGCTGATCCTGTACGGATTGGGCGGGGGCGCCGCGCGGGAGCCCGAGCCGCCTCCGCTTCCCGTTGCCACGCCCGAGCCGGTGGCACCGCACGCCCCAGTGCTGCCGGGGCTGCGCGAGGACGAGGAGCGGATCCGCGCGCGGCTGCGGGAGATCGCGGCGCAGCGCCAGCGCGTGGATGCGGCCGATGCCCTGCTCTCGCGTGAGCTGGACGCGGCCACGCGCGCGCCCATCCGCGCCCGGCTGGACCACGCGCGCGGCGTGCTCGGCGAGCAGGAGGCGCGGCACGAGGCCCGTCTCTGGTCCATCGACCTGGTGCACTGGCAGCACCGCCTGGCGCCGCTGGCCGAAACGCGCGGCCGCGCCGGCGCCGATCCACGGGCGCGGCTGGACGCGCTCGCCGCCATCGAGCGCGACGGCAAGGCGCTCCTGAGCAGGTGGCGCGCGAACTCGGACGCGGCGGCCACCCACGAGGGCGAGCGCTGCATCACCCACATGCGCGACCTGCTGGAGCGGTGCTCTGAGCTGCGCCAGCAGATCGCGGTGGAGCAGGCGATGCTCGCGCTGCGCGGCATCAACCCAGACGACGACGAGCGGCGCACCACCGCCCTCTCCACCGAGCCGCTGGAGAGCCTTCGGACGGGGCGGGGCCTCGCCGCCGAGCTCGCCGCGCTGGAGATGGAGCACGCGCGCCTCGTGGAAGACCACGACGAGGCGCGCGACGTGGAGCGCTTCCTCCGCGAGCTGGAAGGGGAGGCGGGCGAGCAGATCCAGCGTGTGAAAGGCGCGTCGGGACGTCCGCGCCGGGAGCGCTGAGGAGCAGGGAGAGAGAACAACAGAGAAAAGCTCACACAGAGGCCACAGAAGGAACTGAAAGCCACAGAGGAAACCCTTTGCGGTTCTCTCTGTGGCTCTGTGTCTCTGCGTGAGCCAAGCCGTTGCAGTTCTCTGGTTACCCGGGCTTCCGCAGCAGCGCCAGCGAAAAGAACCCGCCGAGCCCCGCCGTCTCCCGGTGCTCGACCACGAGCGACGTCTGCGCGACGAGCGGGCCGAGCTGGCGGGTGATGTCGGTGGCCACGATGCGCGCGACTCCGTTGGCGGCGCGGCGCAGGAGCGAGGGACGTGCGCCCTCGGGAACCCACTTGTCCAGCACGGTGGCGCGGCCGCCGGGGCGCAGCACGCGCTCCGCCTCGCGCAGCGCCGCCAGCGGGTCGGGGACGACGGCGAGGATCAGGTGCAGGAGGACGGCATCGTACGACGCATCCGGCAGATCCAGCGCCTGCGCGTCCATCACCCGCGCATCGGCGGGGCGGCCGAGGGCGGCGGCGCGGCGGCGGGTGCGCTCGACCATGGCGGGGGTAAGGTCCGTAGCCGTGACGTGCACGCCGGGCGGAAGGTGGTCCAGGTCGGCGCCGGTGCCGCACCCGTCCACCAGCACCCGCTCACCCGCCCGCAGGTCTAGCAGCGCCGCCGCCCGCCGGCGATGCGCGTCCATCCGCACCACCGCGTCGTAGACGGGCGCGATCAGCGTGTAGCGGATGCGGTTCCAGGCGAGCGCGTCCACCGGTGCCTCAGCGCCCCGGACGCTCCTTGAACTCCGGGCGCATGTCCCAGAGCACGTTCAGGATCTTCCACTCGCCATTCCAGCGGACCAGGTGCATGTAGTCCACCAGCCGTGTGGAGTTGAGGCGCACGGAGGCGAGGTCGCCGTAGATGTCCAGAATCCGCGCTTCGGTGCGGCGCTCGGCCGGAGGCACGTCGGTACCGAAGCCGCGCTGCGTCTGGTGGATGAGCGTCTCGGCAGGGGTGTCACCGGCCCAGCTCTCCCCCTTCTCGTCCGTGCGCACGTACCGCTTGGCCAGCTGCGGATGCACGGCACGCCGCATGCGCGCCGCGTCGCCCGTGTACCATCCCTCGATGTAGTCCAGCGCCGCTCGCCGGATCGCCGCGGAATCGGCCGCGGTGGCGGGGGCGGGGTCGCGCGGCGCGGTCGCGGGCGTGGAGGTCTGAGCCTGGAGCGCCGCGGGGATGAGGAGGGCGGCGACGACAAGAGCTGTTTTCATGGAGGCGCGGGGGTGCGGGATTCAAAGGTGCGTGCGATTCGTAAGCTATCCACCAGCCTCACCGCGCGGGACGCCGGATCCAGCGCTCCCCCGCGCAATTAACCCTACGCTAACGCCCCCCGCCCCCCTCTCTCGATAACCGCGAGGGCGCAGCCCTCTCCTGTTATC
Source organism: Longimicrobium sp. (assembly GCA_036389135.1). Lineage (NCBI taxonomy): Bacteria > Pseudomonadati > Gemmatimonadota > Longimicrobiia > Longimicrobiales > Longimicrobiaceae > Longimicrobium > Longimicrobium sp. The sequence continues at coordinate 6,114 of DASVQP010000087.1, read as the reverse complement.
GGCAGAGGGGGCAAGCGAGTGTAACGAGCCGGGGGTGAGGGCCCCTCACGCCAGCTCCCGGAACAACCCGTCGCGCGCCTCGCCGATCATGGCGCGCACCCGGTCGCGCAGCGCGGGCACGTCCGCCAGCGTCAGCCCCGTCGTCTCGACCGGGGGAAGGACGTGGGCGACGGCGCGGGCGCGGTTGATCACCCAGGTGCCCTTGGGGATGGCGTCGCGCGTGCCAGCCACGGCGATGGGGAGGATGGGGCACCCCAGCTCCACGGCCAGGCGAAAGGCGCCGTCGCGAAAGGGCTGAAGCTCGCCGGTGGCGGAGCGGGTGCCCTCGGGCATGATCATCACGCTGACGCCCTTGGCCAGCCGGTCGCGGCACTCCTCCAGCGCCGAGGCGCGGCTGCGCGCGTCGCCGCGTCGCACGGCGATGTCGCCGGCCATGCGCATCATCCACCCCATCATGGGGATCTTGAAGATGGCCTCCTTGGACAGCCACTTCATCTCCCACGGCAGATGCGAGATCAGAAAGATGTCCGCGAACGACTCGTGGTTCGCCACCGCCACGTAGGGTCGGCGGGGATCCTGGATGCGCACGCCGGTCGTGCGGAACTTCCACAGCGGGTTGAGCGCCACCAGCGTCACGGCCGCACGCCGGAACCAGCGGCCCACCGTGTAGCGCCCCGGGTCGCCTGGAACGGTGAACAGGTAGATGATTCCCAGCAGCGGCACCCACAGGATCACGATGAGCGCGCTGCAAAGCCACACCCAGACCGAAGCAAGACGCTGGATCACGAAAACAAATAGTCGAAGCGGGAGATGACCGGCCGCGGGCCGGGTCCGCACAGGACGGGCCAGGGCGTGCATACACCCCACCGGTGTCAGAGGTCGCCCGATTCGCGCGTTCCGCATCCGCCGTCGCCCGCACACCCTCGTCGTGCGACGCGGCCTACCAACCCGAACCGCGGGGATGACATGCTGCGACGCCTTCCGCCGGCCCCCTCCTGCTTCGTGCTCCTGGCGCTCGCCGCGTGCGGCGGCGGCAGGGAGGAGGCGCGCTCCCCCGCCGCGGCGCGCGCGGCCGAGGTGGTGGCGCTGATCAACTCCGGGGACCGTTCGGCGGCGCGCGAATACATCGACGAGAGTTACGCCACGTCGTTCCGCGACTTCGCGCCGACGCCGCAGCACCTCGGCATCCTTTCCGACCTGCACACGCAGAGAAAGGGGCTGCGGATCGAGCGCATGGCCGAGCCGAAGCCGGGAACGGCCGAGGTGCTGGCGCAGAGCGATCTTACCCAAGAGTGGCTGAAGATCGCGGTGGAGGTGGAGCCCACGCCTCCACACCGCATCACGGGGATGACCTTCCAGCCCGCGGAGGCCCCCGCCGGGCGCGCCGCCTCGACGCCGCGCACCGACCAGGAGCGGGTGAAGGCGCTCGGCGAGTTTGTCCGGCGCCAGGCGGAGGCGGACGCGTTCTCCGGCGTGGTGATGCTGGCAAAGGATGGCAAGCCGCTCTTTGCCGCGGCGTACGGAGAGGCTAACAAGGAGGCGCGGCGCAAGAACGGGCTGGAGACCGCGTTCAACCTGGCGTCGATGAACAAGATGATCACCGCCGTCGCCGTCGCGCAGCTCGTGGAGGCGGGGAAGCTCTCCTTCGACGATCCGCTCTCCAAGTTCGTCCCGGACTTCCCCAGCCCGCGCGCCGCACGGGAGATCCGCATCGGCCATCTGCTCTCCCACACGGCGGGGCTGGGGAGCTACCTGGGACCCGGCATCAGCAACTCGCGCGCGGCGACGGTGGACGAGATGCTGCGCTACGCAGAGGACTCGGAGCCGGCCTTCACCCCCGGGAGCCGCTGGGACTACAGCAACACGGGCTTCCTGGTGCTGGGCAAGGTCATCGAGCGGGCGAGCGGGCAGAGCTACTTCGACTACGTGCGGCAGCACATCCTGGCGCCCGCCGGTATGCGGAGCACGCACTGGTACGCCAAGGACCGCATCCCGCCCGTGGCGGCCATCGGCTACGACCGCGAGTACGAGCGCGGCCCCGGCGCCTACACCAGCCACGTCGGCGACCTTCCCTACCGCGGCGGGCCGGCCGGCGGCGGCTACTCCACCGCGCCAGACGTGCTGCGCTTCGCCGAGGCGTTCCGCACGGGAAAGCTGGTCTCCCCCGCGATGGTGCGCGTACTCACCACGCCCAAGCCCGCGTCGCCGGAGTACGGCTACGGCTTCTCGGTGGATGCGAAGCGCGGCATCGTGGGGCACAGCGGCGGCTTCCAGGGGACGAGCACCAACATGGATCTCTTCCTGGAGGACGGCTACACGGCCATCGTCCTCTCCAACTACGGCAGGTCGGGGATGTCCATCGTCGGCCGCATGCGCGAGCTGGTGCGCGCCCCCGCAGGCGAGCGGTAGAGCGATGCGCACTCCAGCCTACGCGGGATTGCTGCTGGTGGCGCTCGCCGGCTGCGGTGGAGGAGGCGCCGTCCATCCCGCCCGAGCACGCGCGCGCCTTCGCCGTGTGCCAGGGGACGATGCGCGAGCGGTACGAGGAGTGGCGAAAGATCCATCGCAGGGAGATGAGCCCGGCGGAGTTCGCCCGCCGCGTCCGGTTCGGCGAACTGGGGGGCGAGGGGACGGCGGTGCGCGCGCTGGGCGGGGGCGTGTACGAGGTGCAGGGCTGGGCCGACCGCCCCAACCAGTCGCGCCAGAAGGAGGGCACCTTTCGCGGCCGGTTCAGCTGCACGCTGCGGGAAAGCTGGACGGAGGCGGCGCCGACGGTCGTGATCGGCTGATGCGGGGCGGCGCACCGGCGCCGCCCCTGGAACGTTCACGGCCGGGCGAGCGCCGCGACCTGCGCCGGAAGCTCGTCCAGCGAGCTGTACTCGAAGCGGATCGTCCCCGCCCCGTCCACCACGAAGTACTCCGGCGTTCCCGCCGATCCGAATGCCGCGTGGCTGGAGCGCGACGGATCGAAGAGCACGGGGCCCGTGTAGCCGCGCCCGCCAAAGAACTTCTGGAGATCCTCGCTCGGTGCCTCGTCGGTGACCAGCACCGTGCGCACGCCCGATCGTGCGAGCTCGGCCGCCATGCGCTCCACCCGCGGCAGCGCGCGCAGGCTGAAGCCGCAGCCGCTCTTGGCGAAGACCACTACCGTCGGCCGGCCCGCCGCGCTCCCCCGCAGCGCGGCGGGCACACCGGCGCCGTCCACCAGGCGCAGCCCGCCCGCGAGCGCACGGCTGATCTCCGCGCGACGGATGCGGGCGGCGAATTCGGCGCGCGCCGCGGCCACGTCCGCCGCCCAGCGCTCCGCCACGAAGCGTGCACCGATCTCCTCGCGCACGCTGTCCGCCAGCGCAGTGCCCGCCCCGGCCCCTGCGGCGCGGGCCCAGCTGCCCGCGGCGCCCGCCGTGTCGCCCGCCGCGAGCTGCGCGGTGGCGATCTCGCGCAGGAGCGGGATCCGCGCGCTCCGCGAAGAGGCGGCGCGCAGGGAGTCGAGCGCGGCCGGGGCCGCGCCCGAGTAAGCGAGCGCGTGGCCGAGCGCGGCGAGCAGCTCCGCCTGGTGCTCGGCGTCGCGGTCGCGCTGCTGGGGCGCGGTGCGGAAGAGGTCGCGGTCCGCATCGCGCGCCTCGTGCAGGCGGGCGAGGATGCGGCGGATGTGGCGCATCCCTTCCGCGCGGGTCGCCGGCCGCTCCGCCACCGCGCGGGCCGCGCGGGACTGCGCCTCGATCAGCGGCACGTGCGCGAGCAGGCGGTCCGTCCAGCGCACCACCGCGGCCGGGTCGCCGCCGCTGAGCGCATTCTCGGTGCCGACCATCAGCAGGTAGTCGTCGGTGGTGCCCAGCTCGGCCCAGAGCGGCTCCAGCACGGCCAGCTTTCCTTCGATGCTGCTGGAGTGCGGGGCCATCGCCGCCTTCATCCGGACGGGAACGGCGTCGCGGTGGCGCGGATGCTCGCGCAGCAGGCGGGCTTCCCACGCGCTCGCGGCCTCCTCGTCGCGCAGCCCGCGCGCCAGGAGCATCATCGCGCCCACCTCGTCACCGGTGAGGCCCGCCTTCGCCTGCAGCGCCCTCGCGAGCTGCGCGAGCCGGGCACGGCGCGGCTGAAGCGATGCCGAGTCGGTTCCGCCGCGGCCCTGCGCGTACCCCTCGAACCACCAGAGCCGCAGCCAGCTCGCGGGATCGTCGGGGTTGAGCCGCGCGCCCTCGCGGGCGGTCTCCAGCCCCAGGAGCGGGTTGCGCAGTGTAAGGTCCCGCGCCCGCTGGTCGAGCGCCTCCGCCGTGGGCCGGCCCGCCGCGCCGCGGGCCATCAGCTCCCACCCCTGGTTGCCGTGCGTGTCGATGACGCCGCCGTCCGGCGCCTCGACGGCGAAGAGCGCGTACACCACCGAGTCCGGCCACTGGAAGCTGCCGCGCAGCACGCCGTCGTCGCCGCGCACCAGCTCCGCCACGCGCCGCGTCTCCGTGCCGATGGCGCCCAGGTACGCCTCCTGGTCGCCGGGCGTGCGCAGGCGGGCTCGCAGCACCAGCCGCGTGGCGCCCGCGAAGCGCGTATCCCCCTGGTAGCGCGCCTCCACCCGCGCTCCCGGCCCGTGCGCCGCCGGGGTGAGCGTGAGCTTGCCGGATGACGCCGTCTGGCCCATCGCCGGAGCGGCTGCGGCGAGGAGGAGGGCGAGCTGGATCGTTCGTGTGATGGGCATGGTGCAACCTCGAGCGAAAGTGGACGATGGTGACGCTAACCAGTATTCTACATAGATACTCGTACTGCTGGCCCTCGCCCAGCAGTGAGATGGGGTTCAATCGAGCGCGGCGCTCCGGCGCGCGCGGGGCCGGTGGCGCAGCGCGGCGAAAGTGGCGGCCGATGCGCACCACATCGCGAGACACGCGAGGGCGGTGCGGGTTGGGAGATCCGCGGTGGCGAGGAAGGAGTGCGGCGCGGCGGCGCTCGCCGCGCGGGATGCGGCCAGCAGCGCCAGACAGAGTCCAAACATCCCTGGGGCGGCCATCATCCAGCGCGCATCGGGCCGCGTGCCGGACGGCAGCAGGCGGCGGGCGGCGATGGCGGAGCCCGCCACCAGGCCCACGCTCCACAATGCGCCGATCGCCAGGATGAAGGCGCGCGCGCCGGCGTCGATGCGGCTCCACGCGGGAGGTCCTCCCCCGGAAAGGAGCACGCTGGCCAGGGCGCACGCGAATGCCCCCGCCGACACCGCCAGCACGGCGCAGGCGAGCGCGGCGGCGTAGGCGGCCAGGCGGCGCCCGGTTCGCGCACCCTCCACCCACGGGTCCGCGGCGCCGTCGGGGCCGCAGAAGCGGAGGTCCAGCGCATCGACGTGCGATCCGAGGCTGCGCAGCAGGAGCCTTGCGGCCTCGGCGCGGCTCCAGCAGCCGTCGCGCTGCAGGCGCTGGGTGCGGTGCCAGAGCTCGGCGCGCCACTCGCCGCGCAGGCCGGCGCGCTCGGTGGCGGGTGCCAGGCGCGCGGCACCATCCACCACGCGCAACGCTGCACGCAGCGCCAGGGGAGTGCGGTTCGCGCTCATGGCGACACGGGGTGCGGGTGAAGCCCTGGACGGACGCCGTGCTCCAGCGCCGCGAACCGTCCGCGGGCGCGGGCCAGCAGCTCCAGGCCCTCGGCCGTGATGCGGTAGTACTTGCGCGCGGGACGCCCTTCGCCGGCGGCTGCGCCCTCGTCCTCCCAGCTCGCCTCCACGCACCCGATGCGCTCCAGCCGCCGCAGCAGCGGATAGATGGTGCCGCTGGGAAGCCCCGTGGCGTCCATGATGTCGAAGCCGTACGACTGCCCCATGGATAGCGCGTGCAGCACCAGCGCGGTCGGATACGTCAGGTTCGGTCTCGGCGGCATGCGTCAGCCCCTCGGGTGGATGCGTCTCCCACTAGAATACTACATAGGGTACTCCGAAGAAGCAAGGCTCCTGATGCCATCCGTCATCCGCCTGTGTGCAAAGCTGGTAAAGAAGTCTCACACAGATAGGACTTACGCAGTTGCCCCCAAAGTGAAGCTGGGCTGGGCGAGATAGGTACGCACGGCGTTGCGCGTGATACTCACCTTTGCTTCGACCCAGCTCATTCCGGTGGCGATGCGGTTCCTTTCGAGCCGCAG
>DASVQP010000086.1 GCA_036389135.1 Longimicrobium sp. | reverse complement strand
TGCGGAGCCGCTCGGACGCTGGCGGCGGCAGAAGCGCGGATTGGGGAACTAGAACGGTTGGTGGGGCAACTGGCCCTGGAGAACGAGTTCCTAAAAAAGGCGTTGCGGCGGGCGAACTCTCCCCTGACCAGCGGGCGGCGCTCATGAGGCAGCGGCCACCGGGGATGTCCACCCTCCGGGCGTGTCAGTTGCTGGAGTTGCCGCGCAGTAGTTGGTACTGGACACAGGCGGAGCCGGCTACCGCCCCCCGCCGCGAAGCGGAGCGCCTGCAACTGCGAGAGCGGATCGAGGCGCTGTGCCTGGAGTTCCCGGGCTACGGCTACCGGCGCGTGACCGCGCAGGTGCAGCGGGAAGGCTGGGCGGTCAACCACAAGCGGGTGCAGGGGATCATGCAGACCGAGAGCCTGCAGTGCCACGTGAAACGGAGCTGGATCGGGACGACCCAGAGTGCGCATGCTTACCGCCGTGTAACCGTTCAGGCGGGTGGGCGGATTGGCCACGGCTGTGATTCCATTAGGATGTGAGCCAGCCACCCGAAGCCCTACCGACCACCGATCTACCCGACGACGTGCCCACGCTCCAGCAGATGGTGCGCGAGCTGCGGGCGGCGCTGGCGGTCGTGCCCGAGTTGCAGGCCGCCGTGACCCGCCTACAGCAGCAGGTCCAGGAGCTGACGGAGCAACGGAACCGAAACTCCGGCAACTCCTCGCGTCCCCCGTCCAGCGATCCGCCCTGGCGGCAGCGCCCCAAGAAGCCGCCCACCGGCAAGAAGCGTGGGGGACCACCCGGCCACCCCGGCACCTGCCGACGCCTGCAGCCGGAGAGCGTGGTGGATCAGGTGGTGGTGGTCACCCCACCAGCCTGCGAGCACTGCGGCCAGCACTTCCCCGCAGAGCTCCCACGCCGTCGCAAGTATCGCCGCTGGCAGGTGGTCGAGCTGCCCCCAATCCAGCCGGAGATCACGGAGTATCAACTGCTGGCGCGGCGCTGCCAAAGTTGCCGGCGGCGCACCTGGGCGCGGCTCCCGGCCGGCGTGAGCCGGCGGTGTGTGGGGCCGCGAGTGCAGGCGATGGCTTCCCTCCTCTCCGGCGCGTGCCGGCTTTCGCGGCGCCAGGTGCAAGCGCTCCTCCAGGACCTCTTTGGGATCGGGTTGTCAGTGGGCACGCTGTCCGCGTTAGAAGCGGACACGGCGCAGGCGCTGGCGGCGCCCTATCAGGAACTGGCCGCTGCAGTGCCGCAGGCTCCCGTGCTGGGGGTGGATGAGACGAGTTGGCGGGAAGCGGGCGCGCTGCACTGTCTCTGGACCGCCGTCACGCGGCAGTTCGCCTTCTACCGCCTGGACCGCCCTCGCAGCCGGGCCGCCTGCGAGGCACTGCTGCAAAGCGGGACGGACGCGGACCCGGAAGAGCCCCCCGAGCGGCCGGCGCCGGTCGTGATCACGGATCGCTACAGTGCCTACGGTCACCTGCCGCCGGAGCGGCGCTCCCTGTGCTGGGCGCATCTGGCCCGGGACTGTCGGGCGG